>QIKS01000151.1 GCA_003233025.1 Hellea balneolensis
TCGGTGTTGGAAAAGATATCGGACAATGCGCCAAATGATCCCCGGCTATTGTCCAACAAGGTGGCGCTTGCCCGCTGGCTGCTTGTCGCATCCGCGCCAAGCAAATCTGCGTATTCGCCCGCTTGAACTTCAAAACCAACAACACCGTCTTGACTGAAATCGATATTGGCGAACAGAACGCCCGGCAAATCCGATACATTTGAGAACGTGCCAATCCGTACGCCGGTAAAGTTAATCAAAGTACCGCTATCACCAAATGTTGGCGCGCCGTTAAAGCCGAGCACCAAGCCGCCGTCCAAGGAAATGTCGCCATTAACCTGTAAGGCTTCGCCGCCAAAAACAAGGGCGCCAATGGATGTAAGAACCACATCGCCATTAATGGTCAAACCTTGGCCGGCAGTGATCGTGCCCAGGTTAAACAAAGATTCTGCGAATATATTACCTGTCCCGGTTAAAAAGCCGCCATTGAGAATGTCACGGGACGTGAAATTACCAATAACATCCAAAGTGCCACGGGCAATTTGCGTATCAATGATCGAAGTAAAGTTCCTGTTTTCATTGATCACCAATGTCGCACCGACATTGTCCAGTGTTAACTTGTCCACTTCCACGTCAATATCGGCAAATGTTGTGCCGGCATTGCGCAAAGTGACGTCATAATATTCAGGAACAAAGTCCGGGTTAACCGATCCGTCCGCCAGGAAAACCTGTGAATTGGTCGGGATAAACCCGGTTGCACCGGGGCCATTGGCCAAGCTTGGCGCTGTGAAATCACCAAAGACCAATGTATCTATCTCAGGGCTTGCCTCAATTTCCACTACTGGTAAATCACCAACCCGCGTGGAGGAGACAATGGCGCTGGAACTACCGCCTGTATCTGCCGTTGTCGCCGCATCTGTTTCATCCCCTGCAAAAAACAGGCCGTCCGCTCTAAAATTGGTTGCCACGAGGGTTGTTTCTTGCCCTTGCGTGCCAACTTCACCAACTGTAAATGTTGCTTCAGATGTTGCGGTTGCCGCTGCGCCTGCTGCCGGTACTGGCGCGAGGAAATCATTGACATCATTGTCAAAAATAATGCCTTCGCGTGCGCCGCCAGAACCTGCGCCCACTTCCGGGCCTGTTGGCAAGCCATTCACGAAATTACCGGCCTCATCAATGATGATATAACCGGGATCCAAATCTTGCACCCAATGGGAAGCATCGCTCCAATTGCCGTCGCCTGCATTGGCCGAGACATATTTATAGGGGTTAAATTCAGCAATAAAATCGAAGAAGTTAAACAAAGGCTGGTAATAGGAAATATCGCCAAAGCCGTTAGGGATCGGGGTTGTAAATGTGAACCCGCCAGACAAAACGCCAGCGATCAACAGATTGCCTTCTGCGTCATCAACAAAAATCGCCGAGCCGGAATCCCCGCCTGCCGTGCCTGCCTCATTGGGCAGCGCGTCGCCAGGGAAATAATCAATGCCCGGACCGGGCAGTAAGAATTGCCCGCCTAATTGAACAGCAAATTGCGCCCCGTCACAGATAATATCACCATCATCATTGCGGACACATTCGTCACCTGTACGGTCTGGTTGATCAAAGTCAATAAAGTACAAATTCTGGTCGCCGCCCGGATTGGCAAAAATGGAAATCCCCTGAACGCCAAACACACCGCGCAGGAAATCATTTTGCGACCCGATCAGGCCAATAATATTTTCGCCGACCTGCCGCGTGCCATCAATACCAGCAGTGGCTCCGGTAAGCCCTGTACCTGCGGTACCAAAGGCCACTTGCGTCACACGCGTCCCGACGGAAACCGGGCTGAACAAAATTGAATAGCTGGGGATGGTGGTGAGCGGGTCTTGCAAAGATACCAGGGCCACATCAGCGCCGGGGAAAGGCAAGGCACCGGGGCCATTGGCCAGATCAGCGTCCGGATGCAAGATAACGCTTGTCCCAAATGTTAAGCCATTACGGTCATCCACAACACGCCCACCACCGCCGAGGAAATTAAACAAGGCGGTAAATGTATCCGGGCCATAGGCAATGATCGGGGCAATTTGTCCTGCGCCCAACCCGTAAGCTGTGGACGGCAATCCATTATAACAATGAGCCGCCGTGAGAATCGTGCGCGCATTGATCAAGGAGCCGCTACAGTTAAAATTAATCGCACCATTGGGCTGAAGCAGATAAAGCTGTATAGCGCCGTCAAAGCGCGGATTGTCCGCGTCAAGCTCTGATTGCTCCACGCCCACATCATCACGAACGGTGAGACCAAAAGCAGTTGTTGCCAATGTGTTTAAAAGTGCCAGACTTGACACACCCAAAATAATCGATTTCTTAAAAATATGAGTACGCATAAACGTCTCTCCCCTAGTTATGATGAATTTCATCCCGTTGCATTGCATTTTGACCATTAGTCAAAACAAACCCTAACCGCCTTATAATAGAAAAAACGGATAGGTCAAATTACAATATCGTGATGGGTTGTTTTACCCGCGCTGCGCGAAATCATTGCGGGTAAGCGCAAAAAATGCTTTAATCTGTTCATGAAAAGACATCTATTGGTAAAATTTACCGCACTCATCATAGGCACGTTCACAGGATGGGCCAGCGCAGGCTGTGCCCAGAACCCAAATTCCAGCGCCGCAACAGCCCAGGCAAGCCCAAAACCCGCACGCATCGCCGCAAAAGGCCTGCCGCAAAGGCCGATTATCGCCGCGCCCGGCGGGCCGCTCACCGCGCCCGTCCCTGGAACGGGAACCCATTGGCCGACAATAGGTACGCAAAGCCTGGCTGGAAAATGGGCTTTGACATCAACAAAATTTGGCACGGCGGGTTATGAGCTTGTTTTGCATCCCGCGCACGCAGATACAAATATTGGCCGGGTTGAATTTGTCGGCGCCAGTCCCTTTAAAAACGCCGCAGCCCGGTATTGGCGCTATGATACCAGCGGGCATATTTTCCTGATGGACGAAAACCACCAAACCCTGTGGCGAGCCAGCCGTTTCGGGCCTAATTACTTCCAGGCCGGCCTCGCTGGCCCAACCATCTATGCTCTCACGCCCCTATAGAGAGGCGGCGCACGCCACGGCGCTGGCCCAGGCCCATTGAAAATTATGCCCGCCCAAATGACCGGTCACGTCAACCACTTCGCCGATAAAATAAAGGCCGGGCACGGTGCGGGCACCCATGGTTTTGGACGACAGCTCATGGGTATCCACCCCGCCGCGTGTCACCTCCGCTTTGCGAAAGCCTTCACTGCCGGCAGGTTTGATTTGCCAGTGGTTTACGGCCTTGGGCAAGGCGTCCAGCGCCGCGCCGTTCATATCGGCAATACGCACCGCCGGACAGGCTTGGGCAATAAATTGCGCCAGCCGGCTTGGTAAGAACTGCGTCAAAAACACCGCCGGACTTTGCTTGGGGGTCGCCCCGCGCGCTTGTTGTAAGGCGCTTTTTATATCTGTTTGCGGCGCCAGGTTAATCACCAAAGCCTCCCCCGGGTTCCAATAAGACGAGATTTGCAAAATCGCCGGGCCAGATAGGCCTCTGTGGGTAAACAGCAAAGCTTCACGAAAAATTGTGCCGCCAACGGATACTTCTACTTGCGCGCTCACACCCGATAGGGATTTAAGCGTGTCTTTCAACCCGTCGGTAAATGTAAGCGGCACCAATGCCGGTATGGGTTCAACCACCGCCAGCCCAAAGCCGCGTGCAATTTTATAGCCAAAATTGCTGCCGCCAATTTTGGGGATTGACGGCGCCCCGCACGCCACAACCAATGACGCACAGCCAAAGCTGGCCTTGTTCGTGGTGACGATAAAGCCGTCGTCTCGTTTTTGAACATCAAGAATATCCACGCCCGTGCGAAACTGATTGCCGCTTTTTTTGCATTCGCTGCGTAACATGCCAATGATTTGATTGGCGCTTTCATCGCAAAACAACTGCCCCAGGGTTTTTTCATGCCATTTAATCTTGTAGCTTTCCACCAAATCAATGAAATCTTGCGGCGTATAGCCAGCCAATGCGGACTTGCAAAAATGCGGATTGTTGGAAATGAAGTTTTTCGGCTGGCAATAAATATTGGTAAAATTACAGCGCCCTCCGCCTGAAATCCGGATTTTCTCGGCTGGCGAACTGGCATGGTCGAGCAAAAGTACAGACCGCCCCCGCGCACCCGCGCGCGCGCCGCACATCATACCGGCTGCACCTGCGCCTATGATAATAGTGTCGTACCTATCCACAGAATATTTCTCCAAGCCGTATCGTAAAATAAATGGAGGGGAGGAAGGGAGGGTCCTTATCTCCTTGATTTGCAATCAATATAAATTCTGCGCCCGACACGCAACCCTAATTATGGCGCTAACCTTGCGGCAATAATAGCAAATGGGGTTGGAGCTTGTTTTCGAAACGGTCTATATGTGCGCTTGGCTAAAGAGCATAGATCAGTTTTTAGAATTTTTGCACGAAAGATACAGAAACCGTATCGGACGCATTATCGCCAAGATCAGTCGTTATTTGATATCGCGTGTAATCCAG
>QIKS01000123.1 GCA_003233025.1 Hellea balneolensis
GTATTTTTTGACGAAAATTACTCCGAAGTTGATCTGTCTGACAACCCCGATTTCGCTGCCGTCGCCAAAGCGTTTCAAATCGATGCCTTTACGGTGACGCGGCGAGATGAGGTTGACGCAGGGATAGACAGGTTGTTGGCTACCAAAGGCCCGGTACTTATGCATGTCAAAATAAGTGCGAGTGAGAACGTCTGGCCCCTGGTACCGCCAGGGCGTTCCAACGCAGATATGATGGAGAGATAAGTGAGCGAGCTACAAGCCGATAAAACCTTTGACCGCTCCGGAGTTTCAGGGAAATTAAAAATTGTGCTGCACGATATATCCGGCACGCTTTTGCGCGCTCTAGGGACTATCGAGCGCCGGGGTTATGATTACCGTGATGTTCATTGCACCCAAAGGGTTGACGGAGATTTTGATTTGCTCGTGCATATTGAAGATCTCGGCGGGCCGCGTAATCTCGATACTTTGTGCAAGCAGTTGGAGCGGCTTTACAATGTTGTGTCAGCCGAAAAAATTGGACGGCGCAAACATGCGGAACATGCGGGCGCCCCATGAACGAAACCATGCTAAAATTCACAGATATTGACGGCAAGATGCCGGACAAAAGGCATGCGCAAAAACGCGCACAGGATTTTGGCGAAATTTACGGCGACTACCCAAGCGCCCAAACCAAACAACAAGCATCGCGCTGCTCTCAGTGCGGCGTGCCGTTTTGCCAATCGGGCTGTCCTTTACAAAACAATATCCCAGACTGGCTGATGCTCAGCGCCCAGGGCCGCACCCGCGAAGCCTATATGGTTTCAGCGGCCACCAATTCCATGCCAGAGATTTGCGGCCGCATCTGCCCGCAAGACCGCCTGTGCGAAGGTTCTTGTGTTATCGAACAATCCGGCCACGGCACGGTCAGTATCGGCGCGGTTGAGCGCACACTGAGCGACACGGCTTGGGAACAAGGCTGGGTGGAGCCGATAAAGCCGCAGCGTGAACACACCCTGTCCGTCGGGATTATCGGCGCAGGCCCCGCCGGGTTAGCGGCGGCGGAAGCCTTGCGTGAACAAGGCTGGCAAGTGACAATTTATGACCGCCATGACAGGGCCGGCGGCCTGCTGATTTACGGTATTCCCAATTTCAAGCTCGACAAAAAAATCGTTGCCCGCCGAATTGCCCACCTTGAACAAGGCGGGGTCAAGTTCAAGCTTAACACAGATATTGGCACGGATTTAAGCTTTGAGGATGTGCGCAAACAACATCAAGCCGTCCTCATGGCCACCGGCGTTTATAAAGCTCGCGCTCTGGCCCTACCCGGATGCGGCGCCGGCGGCGTTATCGAAGCCCTGCCTTATCTCATCAACGCCAACCGGCGCGAGCTGGGCGACAAGGTTGAAGCCTCCACCGCACATGGCAAACATGTTGTGGTGATTGGCGGCGGTGATACGGCCATGGATTGTGTGCGTACCGCCGTCCGCGAAAAGGCCAAATCCGTAACCTGTCTTTATCGGCGCGACGAAGGCAATATGCCCGGCAGCGCCCGCGAAACTAAAAATGCAAAAGAAGAAGGCGTCCAGTTTAAATGGCTGTCCGCGCCCCAGTCCTTGCACGATAAAGACGGCCATGTGACACGGCTGCGCGCCACCCGGATGCGGCTGGGACTTAAAGAGGTTTCAAGACGCCAAAGCGTTAGCCCGATTAAAAATTCCAGCTTCGATATCAAAGCTGACATGGTTATTCAGGCCCTCGGCTTTACGCCCGAAAACATGCACACATTATGCCCGGATCTGCGTCTGACCCGCTTTGATACTATCAAAGCCCACCCGGTGCGGTTTTCAACAAATATTGACGGGGTTTTCGCAGCCGGAGATATTGTCCGCGGCGCATCTTTAGTGGTCTGGGCCATTCGCGAAGGCCGGGACGCAGCAGCCGCGATTGATAGCTATCTGAGCGCACAGATGGCCGCATTGGCGGCGGCGTAAATCTTATGGAAAACTGGGTTCAAAATTATAAAGACAAGCGCGATCATTTAATCGCCAATCATGCCTATGATCCCGCCGACGAGCATGATGCTTGCGGCGTTGGGCTTGTCGCCAATGTTGAAGGCACGGCCAAACGCGAAGTGGTCGCACTGGCCTTGCAAGCCCTTAAAAATGTCTGGCACCGGGGCGCGGTTGACGCGGACGGCAAGACCGGCGACGGGGCGGGTATCTTGCTGGATATCCCGCGCGCTTTTTTCAAGGAACAGGTTGAGCGTACCGGTCACAAGCTCACCTCCCATAAAATCGGCATCGGCATGATGTTTTTACCGCGCACGGATTTCGCCGCCCAAGACGCGGCGCGGGCCATTGTTGAAACCGAGCTGCTGCGCGCCGGGTTTTATATTTATGGCTGGCGGCAAGTACCGATCAATGTCGATGTTATTGGCCAAAAGGCTGCTGACACCCGCCCGGCTATCGAGCAGATTATGTTTCGCGCACCCAAAACCATGGACGCCGACAAGCTTGAGCGCGAGCTTTATATCGTGCGGCGGCGCACCGAAAAACGGGCGATTGAAGCCGCTATTCCCGGTTTTTATATTTGCTCTCTATCTGGGCAAATCATCACTTATAAAGGCATGTTCCTGGCCGAACAAATCGACGAATTTTACCCGGATTTATGTGACGAGCGCTTTGTCTCCCGCGCTGCACTTTATCACCAACGCTATTCGACAAATACTTTCCCCCAGTGGTGGTTGGCCCAGCCCTTTCGCATGATCGCCCATAACGGCGAGATCAATACCGTCAAAGCCAATACCAATTTCATGAAAAGCCACGAACTTAAAATGGCCTCCCATACCTTTGGCAAGCGCGCCGGTGATGTTAAACCGATCATCCAAAAAGGCTCGTCAGATAGTGCCGCTCTGGACGCCGTGTTTGAACTTTTGGTACGGGCGGGGCGGCCTGCGCCTTTGGCCAAGACCTTGCTTGTCCCCGAAGCCTATTCAAAACGCGGCGATCTTATGCCGCAAAATTGGCGTCATCTTTACGAGTATTGCAATGCGGTTATGGAGCCGTGGGACGGCCCCGCCGCACTGGTCGCCTTTGATGGCCGCTGGGTTATGGCCGGGCTTGATCGCAGCGGCTTGCGGCCTTTGCGCTATAGCTTGAACGACCGCGGCATTTTAGCCGTGGGTTCTGAAAGCGGCACTTGCCCCATGGATGAGCGGACGATTATTGCCAAAGGCGCGATCAAGCCCGGTCGCCTGATCGCCATTGATTTGTCGCAAGGTAAATTTTTCGATTCTGACAGCATTCTAGACAAATTGGCCGCCGAACAGCCTTATGGGGAGTGGCTCAAAAAAACCACGGATCTGGACGGGGTTTTGGCTGGGCCGGAGCCAAAGCAGCGCTTGTCGGGGCAAGATCTGACCCGCGCACAACTGGCCTTTGGGCAAAGTTTGGAAGACCTGGAGCTTATTTTAGCGCCCTTGGCGGGCGAGGGCAAAGAGGGTATCGGGTCGATGGGGGATGATACGCCGTTGGCGGTTCTCTCGGATCAATACCGGCCTTTATCACATTTCTTTCGCCAAAAATTTTCCCAAGTCACCAATCCGCCCATAGACCCTTTGCGCGAAAGCCGGGTGATGGGCCTTAAAACCCGGTTTCGCAATCTGCGTAATATTTTGGCGGACGGGCCGGACCAAACCGATAAAATGTATGTGCTGGACAGCCCGGTTCTGACCAATGGCATGTATGACCGCTACCGTGATCTTGTCGGCGATAATTGTTGCGTCATTGATTGCACATTTGAGTTGCCCAAGACCGGCGCACGGCGGGGCAGCGCACTTGCGGCCTTGCTAAAGCGGATAAAGAAACAAGCCGAGCAGGCGGTCAAGGCCGGGGTGGAGACCATTATTCTGACCGACGAAGCCCAATGCGAAACCAGAGCCGCCGCGCCGATTATTCTGTGCGCGGGCGGGGTGCATACCCATTTGGTCAATAAAGGTTTGCGCTCGTCATGCTCGCTGATCGTGCGTTCGGGCGAATGTCTGGACAGCCATTATTTCGCCGTTCTGATCGGCGTTGGCGTGACGGCGGTCAATGCATATCTGGCCCAGGACAGTATTGAAGACCGGGCAAAGCGCGGGATTTTAAATATGGACGGCGGGTTGGCTGTACGCAATTACAAGAGCGCCATTGAGCAAGGCTTGTTAAAAATAATCTCAAAAATGGGGATTTCGGTTATTTCCTCCTTTAGGGGCGGCAATAATTTTGAAGCCCTCGGCCTGTCCCGCGCTCTCGCCGATACCTATTTCCCCGGCATGACATCGCGCATATCCGGCATTGGCTTGGCCGGGCTGGAGAAAAAACTTTTGCAAATCCACCGCCGCGCCTTTGATGCCCGCTCGCACACCTTGCCCATTGGCGGATTTTACCGGCTGCGGGCGGGGAGCGAACGCCATGCTTATGGCAGCGAGATGATCAGCACCTTGCAACAAGCCGTGCGCAGCGGCGATTTCCAGCTTTACAAAAAATT
>QIKS01000027.1 GCA_003233025.1 Hellea balneolensis
TGTTTCTTACCGGCTTTATCAAGCCGGATAACTTCAACATTTGCGCCCGGTTTTGTTTGGCACAGGGCCAGCCCGCCTTGCTCAAATACCCCTTCGCACG
Organism: Hellea balneolensis; assembly: GCA_003233025.1. Taxonomy (GTDB): domain Bacteria; phylum Pseudomonadota; class Alphaproteobacteria; order Caulobacterales; family Maricaulaceae; genus Robiginitomaculum_A; species Robiginitomaculum_A balneolensis_A. Next base: position 101 of record QIKS01000027.1, read on the forward strand.
TGATCGGCTTTGCTGCGCTGTCGGCTTGTATGCAGGCCGACAGCAAAAGTGCCAGAACGATCCGTATCAAGGGTTTAACTCCTGCCAGCGTTTAAGACTAGCGGCGGCGTCATAATAGGCTTCTTGCTGATCCGCACTCCAATAGCGTAAATTGTCCAGGGCGATTTGCTTGCCCGTCACCGCGCACAGCACATAACTGCCCATCTCCAAAATCAGATAATCAGCCGAGCCATAGCTTAATTTAGCCACGCCTGTTTGTTTGGTAAAATTTAACATAGGAGATGTTCTACACCAAGGACGCTAAAATCAAAAGAGGTCGCGCTGCTTATTTTCAGATTTTTTCGTCGGTTTCTTTTTGGCTTTTGCTTTGCCGTCAATGACCGCGTCTCGCACCCCGTCGCTAAATGTCAAATGAATGCCCGCGCCGGGCTTTAAGGTTTTACCGAGCCGCACGACCTGGCCCTTATCATCGCTGACCAGCGCATAGCCACGGGCCAAAACCCCTTGGTAAGAATAGGCTGTAAGCAAGGTGGATGAGCGGGTTAAGCGGTCATTAGCCCGCTCTAACAGCCGCCGGGCAGCCAAAAATGTTTCACGTGAAACATTTTCCAGCTTTTCCGATCGTCTGCCCAAATCGCGGGACAAATCGCCAATACGCAAGCGAGCGCCAACTTCTCGCAGCCGGCTCTCACGCTCTCGACGTCCCATATCCAAGGCTGGGAACAAGCGCGCCGTGAGCAAATCAAAGCGCTGGCGCGGGGCGGACAGCACCGTGTCGAGCTTTGGCAAATGCGCCGCCGCAAGCCCCAGTTTTTTACGCTCGGATGTGCGCGACAGCCCGCGCTTGAGCCGCAAAGCATAATCCTCCACCGTATCCATCAATTCCGTGCGCACCGGCACAGCCATTTCCGCTGCCCCGGTCGGGGTCGGGGCGCGCCGATCGGCAACATAATCGATCAGCGTCCAATCGGTTTCGTGACCCACCGCCGAGATCAGCGGGATTTTGGAAGCGGCGGCGGCGCGCACGACATTTTCTTCGTTAAAACACCACAAATCTTCAATGGAACCCCCGCCGCGTGCAACGATGAGAATATCAGGTTTTGGCAGGGCGTTCGTCGCCGCCATATGGTTAAACCCGGTGATCGCCGCAGCGATTTGCGCCGATGCTTGATCGCCCTGAACCAGCACCGGCCAGACCAAAACCCGCAGGGGAAATCTGTCCTCCAGTCGGTGTAAAATATCGCGGATCACCGCCCCGGTTGGCGACGTCACCACGCCGATGGTTTTGGGTAGGTAGGGCAGATTTTGCTTGCGGCCCTCATCAAATAGCCCCTCGCCCGCCAGCATTTTTTTGCGTTTTTCCAACAAAGCCATCAAAGCGCCAACGCCGGCAGGCTCCAGCCGGTCGATGACAAGTTGGTATTGGGAACGGCCCGGATAGGTGGATAATTTGCCCTCGACCACGACCTCCATGCCTTCTTCCGGCTGCACGGACAGGCGCGAGACATTGCCTTTCCACATGATGGACGCAATGACCGCCTTGTCGTCTTTGATGTCCACATAAAGATGGCCCGACTTGGCAATAACCACTCGGCCCAGCTCGCCCTTCACCCGCACCCGGCCATAGCGTTCCTCAACCGTGCGCTTGAGGGAAAACGCCAGTTCGGAAACCGAATATTCATGAGCATTTGTCGGATTGTCGTTCACATAAAGCCTTTGTTATTGTCCCATTATCCTCCATAACCTGTCTTTCAAAATAACGCAAAAAAAATAGGCCCCAGATGAAAATTCTTTTAATCGGTAGCGGCGGACGTGAACATGCTTTGGCCTGGAAGCTACAACAAAGTCCTTTATGTGAGCAGCTTATCTGTGCGCCGGGCAATGGCGGCATTGGCGAAATTGCCGACCTGGCCGATATTGATATTACCGACAATCAGGCCATTATCGATTTTGCCAAATCCGAAGCTATAGATTTTGTCGTCATTGGCCCTGAAATTCCCTTGGCAAATGGTATTATCGATGCGTTGAGCGCCCTTGGCATTGCTTGTTTTGGGCCGACAATGGACGCAGCCATGCTGGAAAGCTCCAAGGCCTTTACCAAGGATTTTTGCACCCGCCATGATATCCCGACCGCCGGCTATGATGTGTTCACCAATATCGGTGACGCTCAAAAATATATACAAGAAACACCGCCGCCTTATGTGATTAAAGCCGACGGCTTGGCGGCGGGTAAAGGCGTGGTGATCGCACAGGACAAAGAAAGCGCCGCGCAAGAACTGGAAGAATTTTTCTCGGGCAAATTTGGCGACGCGGGGACGTGCGTTGTTATTGAAGAATTTCTAACCGGGCCGGAGATTTCATTTTTTGCCGTCGCTGACGGCAAAACCGCTCTCGCTCTCGGCCATGCCCAAGACCATAAGCGGGCATTTGACGGCGACACCGGCCCCAATACGGGCGGTATGGGGGCCTATTCGCCTGTGCCGGGTTTTGATCAAGACAGCATGATAATGGAGCAAATTATCAAGCCCACCGTGCGCGGCATGGCCCAGGAAGGCGCGCCTTTTAGCGGCATTTTATTCGCCGGGTTGATGATGACAGAGACGGGGCCAAAGCTGATTGAATATAATGTGCGCTTCGGCGACCCGGAATGTCAGGTTTTGATGCAGCGTCTGGATTGTGACCTGCTGCAATTAATGGTGGATGCATGTCACGGCAGGCTGGCACAAAGCCCGCCAATTGTCTGGAACGATATCTGTGTGGTTAATATTGTGCTGGCGGCCAATGGCTACCCTGGCGCTTACGAAAAAGGCGGCGAGATCAAAGGCGTTGAGACGGCTAATTTGCGAGAAGGCGTCCAGGTTTTTCACGCCGGCACTCAAAGGTCAGACGACGGTAAGTTGCGGGCAATTGGCGGGCGTGTGCTTAATATTACGGCACGGGGAAAAACACTGGAGCAAGCCTTAAATAAAGCCTATAGTGCGCTGGTGGATGATATTAACTGGAGCGGCGGGTTCTATCGACGCGATATTGCCCACCTTGCGATGAACAACAAAAAGAACAACGGGGACGACAATAATGAAAAAGACAATGAAAACATTTAAAATAACCCTTCTCGCTTGTGCAGCACTTGGCTGGACGGCGGCAGCAAATGCCCAAGCAGGCGAAACCTATATGATCCACGCCGGCACAGTGCTGGCCGTGCCGGGCAAACAGCCCTTAAGCGCCCAAACGATTACCGTAAAAGACGGCAAAATCATATCGATTGAAAGCGGCTATTTTACCACTGACGGGGTCAAGACACTTGATCTTAAAGATAAATTTGTCCTGCCCGGCTTGATCGATGCGCACGTTCATTTGCGCGGTGAATTTAATCCCAATGTCCGCCTGGATGCCGTTACCAAAAGCTCTGGCGATATTGCTTATGACGCATTGGTCAACGGCAAAAAAACCCTGATGGCCGGATTTACTGCCGTGCAAGATGTCGGCGGGCCTGATGAAATTTTCGCGCTGCGTGACGCGATTAATGCTGGCAAAGTCGCCGGGCCGCGCATTCGGGCGGCGGGCCGGGCTATTTCGCCAACAGCCGGACACGGCGATATGCACGGCTATCGCCAAAATGTGCTGGACGCCTTTCATCGTCCCAATTTGTGTGACGGCGCAGCGGATTGTCGCCGCGCCACAAGAGCGGCCATCAAAAAAGGTGCCGACGTCGTAAAAATTACCGCCACGGGCGGTGTGTTGTCCAACACGGCAGCGGGGACGGAACAACAGTTTTTTGATGATGAACTACGTGCCATTACGCAAACGGCGGCTAAAATGGGCCGCAAGGTCACCGCCCATGCTCACGGTAAAACCGGCATTGACAGCGCCATTAAAGCCGGGGTTAAATCCATTGAACACGGCACATATATGGACGTGGAAACTGCCGGGATTTTTAAACAACACAATGCGGTGCTTGTACCAACCGTTCTGGCTGGTGTTACGGTAGCTGAGTGGGCGACAAACAAAAACTGGTTGCCGCCTGCATCGGCCAAAAAAGCCCTTGAAGTTGGCCCAAAAATGCAAGACATGTTGCGGTTGGCCCATGCCAATGGCGTCACCATTGCATTTGGAACGGATACGGGCGTCTCCAAACACGGCGAAAATGCTCGCGAATTTGGCTATATGGTTGCGGCAGGCATGTCCGAGATGGAAGCCATTAAAGCGGCAACAATAACCGCCGCCAACCATATAGAAATGGGCGACAAAATTGGCAGTATCGAGCCGGGTAAATACGCCGATATCATCGCTGTCGACGGCAATCCTCTCAACAATATCGACGAACTTCTTGACGTGGATTTCGTCATGAAGGGCGGGGTCGTGTATAAGAATGAAGATTAGGCTTAAACCCCAAACCGGATACGCATTTTCACTGGGCTTATTTATCTGCGCCATGGCCGCTCTGCTCCTATCAGCCGACGCCTTCGCCCACGGCGTCACTCAGGGCGATAAAGGTTATATCGCTGAAATATCCGGCGTTCATATAGGTGCATTTTTGTATCTGGGCGCCAAACACATGATGACCGGTTACGATCATTTATTGTTTTTGTTTGGCGTTGTTTTCTTTTTATACAAATTAAAACATGTCAGCATTTATGTCACCCTGT
>QIKS01000289.1 GCA_003233025.1 Hellea balneolensis
AGCGCAATTTTTGCAACGGTTTGTTGGCGATACGCCGTGGGCGCATCTGGATATTGCCGGCACCGCATGGAAAGACAAAAGCGCTGACCCGAGAGAACCTGCATGGGCGACCGGTTTTGGTGCGCGGTTGATGAACCGCTGGGTTGCCGATAATTTTGAAGGATAATTTTGGGTCTATGGTTGAGCATTGGTTTTATCATCGAAGGCACAACCCGTTTGAAAACATATTTTGCGATATTTTGGAAAAAATCAGCGCAAAGGGCTGGACATGTTGTGTGTGTATTGGCCCACAGCACGGCGATCCCAAACAGGAAATTGAGCGGCTAGACCGTTATTTGTGGACATATAAACAAAACTCTTTCCTGCCTCATGGCCGCGACGATGAACCGGCGTCTGATGAACATCCATGAACATCCATTGTTGTTGACAACCGGGGCAGTGCCGGCGCGCCGTTTTGATATTATCGTCCTTATTGGCGGGGCTGGTTGTGAAGATGTCACATTTGCCAACGCCGCGCCAAAACGCTGTGTCACCATTTTGGACGGTAATAATGAAGCAGACAAAGCGGGCGCCCGGGCGCGCTGGAAAGCGGCCCAAGACGCGGGCCTTAAAACCAGTTATTGGCAGCAAAACGATCACGGAAAATGGGTGCAGCCAGAAAATAGCTGACCAGATGGCCATAATGTTTACGGCAAAAAACCTTGAAACTTGCCTTGCCACAATAGGCAGTGTAGGTCTGGTTTTAACGAAATTTTTGATGAAAATTTGCAAATGCAAGCTCTTAAATCCGAAAGTTTAACATGACAAAATATGCACCATTTAACTGGCAAGACCCCTTAAATTTGAGCGATCAATTGAGCGAGGAAGAACGCCTGGTTCAAGACAGCACGCATTCTTATTGTCAAGACGTACTTATGCCGCGGATTATCGAGGCCAATCGCAATGAGATTTTCAATCGCGAAATTATGACGGAGATGGGCGCGCTCGGTTTGTTGGGGGCAACGATTGAGGGTTATGGTTGCGCCGGTTTAAACTATGTTTGTTACGGGCTTATCGCTCGCGAAGTGGAGCGGGTTGATAGTGGCTATCGGTCTGCCATGTCCGTGCAGTCTTCTTTGGTTATGTATCCTATTCATCAATTCGGCACCGAAGAACTGCGCCAAAAATTCCTGCCAAAACTGGCGACGGGCGAGTATATTGGCTGTTTTGGTTTAACCGAGCCAGATGCGGGTTCAGATCCATCAAGCATGAGAACGCGGGCTAAAAAAGTTGACGGCGGTTATGTGCTTAACGGCGCAAAAATGTGGATTACCAATGCACCGATCGCGGACGTATTTGTTGTGTGGGCCAAGGATGACGCGGGAGATATTCGGGGTTTCGTTTTGGAAAAAGGCATGAAGGGTCTCTCTGCCCCCAAAATAGAAGGCAAATTTTCCTTGCGGGCTTCGATCACCGGCGAAATTGTCATGGAGGATGTTTTTGTTCCAGAGAGCAATAAATTCCCGGATATCAAAGGCCTCAAAGGCCCATTTTCTTGCCTCAACACAGCGCGTTACGGTATTGCCTGGGGGGCGATGGGGGCAGCGGAGTTTTGTTGGACTGCGGCGCGGCAATACACGCTTGACCGCCAGCAATTTGGCCGCCCGCTCGCCCAAACCCAGCTTGTGCAGAAAAAATTGGCAGACATGCAAACGGAAATCGCGCTGGGGCTTGCAGGTGCGTTGCGCATTGGTCGGCTTATGGACGCCGGCGAATTGGGTATTGAGGCCATCTCTCTCATGAAACGTAATAATTGCGGCAAAGCTCTCGATATTGCCCGCACCGCCCGTGACATGCACGGCGGCAATGGTGTGTCAGACGAATTTCATGTTATCCGGCACATGCTGAACCTGGAAGCCGTCAATACTTATGAGGGAACCCATGATGTTCACGCCCTGATTATGGGCCGGGCAATCACCGGGTTACAGGCGTTTTACTAATAAAGCCTCTATAATCTTCGGCACGGCAAACCCGTCCCCGTAAGGGTTTTGGGCCTTTGCCATTTTTTCGTAAACCTCAGGGTCGTCCAAAAGCGCGCTCGCTTCGGTGATGATTTTATCTTGGTCAGTGCCGACAAGGCGCACCGTGCCAGCGTCAACCGCCTCCGGTCTTTCGGTTGTATCGCGCATGACAAGAACCGGAATGCCCAGGGAGGGCGCTTCTTCCTGCACGCCGCCAGAATCAGTAATGATGATATGGGCGCGGGACATCAGGCGAATAAATGGCAGATATATCAGGGGGGCAATCAGGTCAATATTTTCCTGATCCGCTAGCAATTCATCAACGACACCGCGCACATTCGGGTTAAGGTGGACGGGATATATAATCTGTACATCACCGCGCGCCGCCAAGGTTTTGAGGGCCTCGCATATCCGCCTAAACCCGCCGCCAAAATTTTCCCTGCGGTGTCCAGTGACCAAGATGAGTTTTTTGTTTGGGTCGATTTGCGGAAGTTGTTGGTCAAGTTTTTGCTGTAAATCCACATCGCCTTTTATGCGCGCCAATACTGAAAACAGGGCGTCAATAACCGTATTGCCAGTGACAGTAATCGCGTCTGGCCTCGTGGCTTCGGCGAGCAGATTATCTCGCGCCCCGTCCGTTGGCGCAAAATGCAAATTGGCGATAACGCCGGTAATTCTGCGGTTAATCTCCTCTGGCCACGGGGCGTAAATATTGTGGGTGCGCAGTCCGGCTTCTACGTGGCCAACGGCGATACGTTGATAATAGGCGGCGAGCGATACCGCCGCCGTTGTCGCCGTATCCCCGTGAACTAAAACCCAGTCCGGTTTTACGCTCTCCAAAACATCTTTCATGCCGAGCAAAATTTTTGCTGTCACGTCATAAAGGTTTTGCCCCGGGGTCATGATATCAAGGTCAAAATCCGGGGTGATGTTGAAAATATCCAAAACCTGATCGAGCATTTCGCGGTGCTGGGCGGTGACGCACAAATGGTTATCAATTTCGGGATGCTTGTTTAAAGCCAGCACCAAAGGCGCCATTTTAATCGCTTCCGGGCGGGTGCCAAAGACGGTCAATATTTTAAGTTTTTTGTGCTGCGAACTCACCAGTTGATCCTGTTTTTAAGGCGCCGTAATTACCAATAGCGACGGGCGGGTTTAACTTTTTATGGGGGATTATGCAAGCCTTACAAATTGCAGGCGCGCACAAAAACCTACACCGGTTATTCTATGAGGCGCCGGGTTAGCGGCCGTTGAATAAATATCCCCTAACACTTGAGCTTAAGGCCCGAGCGTGTCACACTAAACTTTCCGAGGGGCATCCCTGTTTGGGATTGAGACGCACCCTTAAACTCCTAACGGGGTTTGGTAACTTGATCTGGATTAGACCAGCGTAAGGACGGACGTGAATGACACAAGACGAATTTAATACATTTTGCGCGACGCTCCCCCACACTCTGCAAGTTGTGCAATGGGGCGGGGCGGATGTGTGGAAGGTTGGCAGTGCCGGCAAGAACACAAATAAGGTATTTGTTATTGGCGGCTGGAATAAGGGATCGGGCGATTTTGCAATTTCCTTCAAATGCGGCGAAATCGCTTTTGAAATGCTCAGAGATGCGCCGGGGTGTCGCCCCGCGCCCTACCTCGCCTCACGCGGCATGAAATGGATCCAGCGCACCAGTAATGAAAGCATAAGCGACGCGGATTTAAAGGATTACCTCCGCGAGAGCCACAGGCTGGCGTCCTTGAATTTGACCAAGAAACTGCAGAAAGAATTGGGACTTAATCAAGGGTAGGGATGACTGAAACAACACCCCACCACTCCGCTCATACCCGGTCAAGCCGGGCAATGAGCGGATTTAAAAAGGAAACAGACCATGAATAACCATCGACTCCAAAGCCAATATTTATTGCGCTCTCTCATGACCGCTTGCCTCCTCTCCTTTAGCGCCATGAATGCGACCGCCCACGAACCTGGTGCGCGGGCGACTTATTTGGCGAATTCGGCTGTGATGGTGGCGAGCGGGGAGACGAAGGTTTTGTTTGATCCGCTTTTTGGCGAAGGGTTTGGCATCTATCCTTTGGTGCCGGCGCAGACATTGACGAAAATTATGAAAGGTCAGGCACCATTTGACGGGATTGACGCGATTTTTGTCTCCCATGTCCACGGCGATCATTTTGCTGCGGCGGATATGATCCGCTATATGCAAACCCATAAGGATGTGCATTTGTTTGCGCCACAACAAGCCATTACCCGCATGCGCGATCTTGCCCCCGAAGACATGAGCATATTTGAGCGCAGTAGTGTGTTTGAGATTGAGCCGGGCGGTGCGCCGGTGCAGCGCTCTATTGATAATATTGTGGTTGACGCGGTGCCCATTCCCCATGCGGGCAACCGGCCAAACATTCAAAATATGGTTTTTCGTGTGACTTTGGATGATCGCGTGACGGTCATGCATATGGGGGACGCGGACACAAATGATAAAGATTTTGCCCCTTACGCCGCACATTGGGCAGCGCGCCAAACCGATCATGCTTTCCCGCCTTATTGGTTTTTTCTCGACAAAAAAGGGCAGGACATTTTGCGCCAACGGATTAATGCCAAATCCTTCACGGGCGTACATGTGCCCATAAAAACGCCGGGTCAGCTGCACGGTGGCCCGAATGATTATTTCTCCGTCCCCGGCGAAAGCAGACAGATTTCAACACAAGAGCAGGAACCCTCCCATGAATAA
>QIKS01000146.1 GCA_003233025.1 Hellea balneolensis
TCCACGGCTTCGGCCCGCTCGATTAAAGCGGCTTCGGTGCGCCGTGAATTGGTCACATCATCCCAGGCGATCAAGGTCGCGCCGTCGGGCAGGGGTTTGGAGAGATAATTGAGCACGCTGTCATCGGAGCGGTGGATTTCACCGCTAATATGGCGGCGCACTTCCGGGCTGGTATCGGTGGTGCGGGCCATCATGTCTTGCCAGAAATCCCGGTCATGATATAATTTAAGATGGGCGGCGATCAGGTCTTTAAACAAAGGCTCATTTTGAACCAAATCATCGGGCAGGTGCCACATATCCTTAAAGGCTGAATTGCTGATTTTAAGCCGCCCGTCCAACCCAAATACGGCAACACCCTCGGACAGCTTGTCCAAAGTTGCTTCTTGAACATTGATCAAAGTATCAAACCTGCTTTGCATGCTCATCTGATCGGTAATGTCGCCAAACAGTAATGACAAGCCACCGCCAATGCCGCGCATCCTGACCAAGCGCAGCTCGCGGCCATCGGGCAAGCTCCACAATTCATCGGGGACTTCATCGGGCCAGTCGGTGTAATAGGATAGCTCGGCGATTTTCCAAGCGCCAAATTGGGCATGTTCTTGCAATTTTCGGGTTTGGCGCAAATGGTCGAGCCATTCTGCGTGGGAGGGGCGGTCGTTAAACCAGTCCGGCTCAAGGCCAAACATTTTGGCAAAGGCGGTATTGTGAAAATTCATCCGCATATCTGCACCAAAAACCACGACGGCCTCGCCCATATTGTTCAAGGTTTCGTTATGGCTGCGGATATGGAGATCAAGCTTTGCGCGCAATTTCTCGGCTTCGCTAACATCAATGGCCATGCCCGCCACGCCGCCCGATATGGGAAATATGGAAATGGAGGAAGGCTTGCGGTCGCCGTTGACCACCAAGGTGCGGGTCTCGTGTATAGCCACCCCGTCTTTTAAGGCCCGGCTTGCTTGTTGGGCACATAAGCTATCTAGCAAAACTTGTTCTTCGATAACCGCTTGCAAGTTTTCACTGCCTACGGCTTGTTTATAGGCGACATTGGCCCAGACTATATGGCCTTTAGCATTCATCCGCCAAACCGGAAAAGGGGCCTTGCTGACCAGATCAACAAGGGCCACCGGGTCCGCCAAAGCGGCCAGGTTTTCGTTTTCAACACTGGTGATTGCGGTTTTTTCGTCTTGGCCGCGCAAGGAGGTGTCGGCGAGCCACAAGACGATTTGTGTGCCGGCGACATCGCCGTCAACTTCAATGATTTTTCCTTCCGGCAAAAAAATCAAGGCGGAGAAGGCCTGAGCGTCTTTGCACAGTTTTTCCATGAACTGCCTTAAGGTTTGCGGCGCGGTGTTTTCATTGTCGCCGCGTATCACCGCACTGTGATCGGCAAGCCCGCTCATGATACGCACGGCGAAATCTTTCGACTTCCCAGGCTCGGCAAAACGAACAAGTGAGGCCAGAGCTGCACTGGAGCCATAAGTTTTAGGGTCGCCCCAATGGCTGGCCGGATCCAGGTTCTGGTTTTCCCAAACAAGGATAAGCCCCGGATAAGCGCCGAGTATGGCTTCGGTGCGGGCAGATTTTTGGTCAAGCCCGCGCACCTGCTCCCGCCACGGCGCGGCGACAGAGCGGGCGCCCGCGCTGGCGCGCAAAGCAAAGAGGGAGATAAGGATAGCAAAGAGGACGGCAGCGCCGGCGATCAATATTGGTGTCATTTCCGGATCTAACACAATGCTTCCCAAATAAAACGGTTCCTTATAGAGGCAAGCATAGCGCCGAGATCAGATCTTTACAACAGCGGTGCGATCACCAAGCTGACAATGGCCATGACATTGATCAGGATATTCATGGCTGGCCCGGACGTATCCTTGAACGGGTCACCAACGGTGTCGCCAACCACAACGGCGGTGTGAGTGTCGGTGCCTTTGCCGCCAAAATTGCCTTTTTCAACATATTTCTTGGCATTGTCCCAAGCGCCGCCTGCATTGGCCATAAACAAAGCCATCAAAACGCAGGCCAGCAATGCCCCTGCCAACATGCCGCCCAAGGTTTCTGCGCCCAAAGTAAATCCAACCAAAGGCGGTGCGCCGACAGCAATCACGCCCGGCAACATCATTTTCTTCAAGGCTGCCGTTGTGGCGATATCGATGCATTTGGCCGTATCTGGATCAGCTTTGCCTTCCAACAGCCCGGGGATTTCTCTAAATTGGCGGCGAATTTCATTGATCATTTCAAAAGCCGCGTCGCCGACAGCCGTCATGGTAATGGCGGAAACCAAGAACGGAATAGTGCCGCCAATAAACATGCCAACCAGAACGTTCGGGTTGGAGAGATCGAGGGAGAAATCAGGGTAATGCAATTTCACGGTTTCGCCAAATGCGGCAATGATCGCCAAGGCGGCGAGTGCCGCCGCGCCGATAGCAAAGCCTTTACCGATCGCCGCTGTGGTATTGCCCAACTCGTCCAGCTCGTCAGTGATTTTACGCACTTCCTTGCCCATGCCGCCCATTTCAGCAATGCCGCCGGCATTATCCGCAACCGGGCCGTAAGCATCAATGGCCATGGTAATCCCAACCGTCGCCAACATGCCAACCGCAGCAATACCAACGCCGTAAAGTCCAACAAAATGAGTGGAGGCAAAGATAATCGCGGCAATAACCAAAATCGGTATGACAACTGATTGCATGCCGACGGAAAGTCCGGTGATCATCACGGTCGCCGGGCCTGTCTCGCCGGATTTGGCAATTTTGCGCACAGGCGCACCGCCAGTATAATATTCAGTGATCAGGCCAATCGCCACACCGCCAACTGCGCCGGATAACACGGCAAGCCAGACGTTCAATCCGTTTTCAATACCCATATGCTGGATCAGGAAATACGCAGCGCCCAGAAACAAAACCGGCGCGCCCAATGTCCCCGTGCGCAAAGCCGCCGCCGGAGCAGCGCCTGCCCGCAATTTAACCACACCGATCATAATGATAGAAGACAAAAGCCCGATGGTTGCCAAAGCGAGGGGCAGGAACATCAAAGCTTGATTGTTCATGGTCGCCGCAATGGCGATGGAGGCGATCATCGCGCCGCAATAGCTTTCAAAAATATCACTGCCCATGCCAGCAACGTCGCCGACATTATCGCCGACATTATCAGCGATGACGCCAGGATTACGCGGATCATCTTCCGGAATGCCAGCCTCAAGCTTGCCAACCAGATCAGCACCAACGTCGGCAGACTTGGTAAAAATACCGCCGCCAATACGTGAGAACAAAGCCACACAACTGGCCCCCATGCCAAAGCCTTCAAGGGCATAAACATGTGTTTTTAGATCCGTAAGGTTTTCTGCGCCCAGCCCGAAATAAACGAACAAGCCGCCCAGACCGATAAGCCCCAAAGCCGCGACACAAAGCCCCATGATAGAGCCGCCAAAAAACGCAACCGTCAGAGCTTGGGCCGCACCTTGTCTTTGTGCTGCGGTAGCTGTACGCACATTGGCCTTGGTGGCCGCATACATGCCAAGCCAGCCTGCAACCGAAGAAGACAGCGCGCCAACGACAACCGCAATCGCTGTGTCTTTGCCAAGAAAGATAAAGGTCAGAACAACCAGAACTGCCAAAAACGCCAACAAATATGTATATTCCCGGCGCATAAATACCATGGCCCCCATATGAATTTGGTCGGCGATCTTTTTAACCTTGTCATCCCCTTCAGGGTATTTTTTGACCAAAAGATAAAGAACAAATGCACACAGAAGCCCAAGGCCTCCGACAAGAGGTGGTAATTTGGCAAGCTCGGATATGGACATAAATTTCCCCAAAACAGTGTGTATCTATAAAATAGCTAGACACGTTCTAGCCGCAATCCCGGCCATGTCCAGCATTATATGTTTTCACGCCCCAAGCGGGCATTAGCGAAGTTGATAATATCGTCATATTTTTTGGTTTTATATATCTCACGGCAAGGCGCTTCGCGCCGCCTCCGAAGGGGCGCGCATAAGCGCGGCGCCCGGTCGGACTTGCCAAACACCAAGGGGTGTTTGGAAGGTGGGGTGTACGAGGGAAATTCAGGACATTACTCCTCCCCCTAAAAAGGGAGAGGAATAAGTTTTGTATTTTTTTAAGAAACTATCCACACGCCTAAGAAATTATCCGCACGCACCCCGTACCGAACGTAGTGAGGCAAGGGCGACCGCCCGCCGCGCAACTGCGCGCCCCATCGGAGGCGTGAGCGCAGCGAACTTGCCGTGAGATAAATAAAAGCACCGCTAAGCTTCAAAATCATCCATGTCTTTGGCTTGGGTGAAAACGGTGTCCAAAACCGCCACGGCCTCACGCACATGTTCCTCGGTGATGATGAGGGGCGGAAGCAGGCGCAGAACATTGTCACCCG
>QIKS01000286.1 GCA_003233025.1 Hellea balneolensis
AATCGGCTTCGATACCCGGACGCGAAATCAAGCCCGGCGCCACGGCGTTAACCCGGATATTATGCGCGCCAAGTTCCAAAGCACTGGCGCGAGTATACATGAGCAACGCCGCCTTGGATGCCGCATAATGAGCGTGCCCCTCTGCCGGATCGATGCCTTCGATAGAAGCAATATTGACGATAGAACCGCCCTGCCCTTTAGCAATCAAACCTTCCGCAATATATTGTGTCAGCCCATAAACCGCTTCAAGATTGACCTTGTTAATATCGCGCCAAACCTGCGCATCGGCCCCGAGCACAGGCGCAACCGTTTGTAGGCCTGCATTGTTGACCAGTAAATCCGGCAAGATGTTCTTCGCCGCCAAATCCGCGACCATCGCCTTGATCTGTTCTGGCTCGGCAAGATTACATTGGACAATATGGGCCGCGCCAATTTCGCCAGCAAGCTGGGCGGCGCCCGTTTTGTCGGTGTTAAAATGCACAACTATTTGCGCCCCGGCCTGTGCCAACCGCCGCGCTATCGCTGCGCCGATACCGCTGCTGGCACCCGTGATCAGCGCCGTGCGTCCGCTTAAATCCAATAAATCAGATATGCTCATCCCTACCTCATCATCGCAGCGACATTACCGCCGTCTATGGTGGTGATATCGCCCGTGGTTTTAAGGGCCAATGCATGGTGCAAGAACCCTTGCGCCACATCCCCCGCCAATACTTCGCGGCCCAGTAAATTGCCGCCGAGATATTGCGCCTCGGACAGACCGCGAGCTTGCGACCGCCCGGCAATCATGGCGTCGTTAAGCAGGCCTGAGCGTATCCTATCCGCATTCAGCCCGTTGGCGCGGATACCGTATTGACCGCACTCCAAAGCATATTGGCGCATTAAAAACAAAACCGCCGCCTTGGGCAAGCCGTAAGCACCAAAACCCGCCCCCGGATTAACCGCTTGTTTGGAGATATTAAACAACAATGCCCCGCCCGTGCCCTGGGCTTTCATAATCGCGACGGCCTGTTGGGCCATTTTGTTGTGGGCGAAGAAATTAAGCTCAAAACTTTTGCGCAAAAGACTGTCGTCCATGCTCTCCATTGGCGATTGCCACGCCGCGCCCGCATTGGAGACCAAAATATCAACGCCGCCATAAATCTCGCAAATACGCCTATAGGCTTTGGTGATACTGCCCTCGTTGGTAACATCGCACGCAAGCGCCAACCCGCCCATATCATCGGCAACTTTTTGCGCGGCTTTCATATCCTTATCGAGAACGGCCACTTGTGCGCCTTGGGCCGCAAACAAATGCGCCGTCGCCGCGCCGATCGTACCGCCGCCGCCCGTGATAACCGCAATTTGCCCGGCCAAAGCTTTGGGTTTAGATTTGCCCAATTTGGCTTGTTCCAAAGACCAATATTCCATGGCGAACAATTCGCTTTCAGGCAAAGCTTCATAGCGTCCAACCCGGTCGGCGTCTAAAACCGTGCTGACCAAAATCTCTGCAAGGTCAGCCGCAATTTTGGCCGCCTTCGCGTCCCCGCCCATGCCAAATAAGCCCAAGCCCGGCGCATATGCGACCCGCGGGCTTGGGTCGAGCATGGTTTTGACACCGCCTGCTTTCTTGTTGTTTTTTTCGAAATATTTGATGTAAGTCTTGCGGTATTTCGCCACTTCCTTTGCGACATTTCGTCCGTAAAGCTCAAGCGCGGAAGCTTGGGCAAAGGGCAAAATCAGTGGTTTGTTCTTGGTGCGGATAATGTGGTCGGGCGTCATAACACCGCGCACGCCGTCCTTGGCCAGGTTTTCGCTATCAACAAAATCTCGCACTTTCTTTGAGGTGCGAAAATCAAGCACGAGCCGCGAATACGCACCGCCGCCCTGATCGACCGCACAGGCACCGCGAATAATCGGCGCAATATCGGCGGTTTTGGCCGCCCGCGCGTCCATCTTGATTGCGACGGGCCGGTAAGCCGGCTTGGCGGCAATATACCGCTCGGCCATGGTGACCAATTTTATCATCCGGTCATAGGATTGCTTGGCCGTATCCCCAAAGCTAAACAGCCCGTGTTTATGCAAGACAATACCTTCAATGTCCGGGTGTTTATCATAAAGATCAGCCGTCGCCTTGGCCAAGTCAAAGCCCGGCATAACGAAAGGCAGAACCGCAACACGGCTGCCATATATTTCCCGACAAATCGCCATGCCGTCTTTTTGGTCAGACACGGACAGCACCGCTTTGGTGTGGGAGTGGTCGACGAATTTGTGGGGCAGGAAGGCGTGCAGCAATGTTTCCACCGACGGGTTTGGCGAGGCCGGGTCAAGCAGGTTTAAGCGCTGGAACTTGACCATATCTTCATCCGACAGTTTCTTCCATTTACGCACTTCACTTAAAGGTTCGCGGTAAAGTGCGGGCAAGCCTTGCGGCTCTATGCTCGCCAAATCCCAACCACTGCCCTTGACGCACAACACATCGACCTCGTGGCCGAGGAAATCTTTCATCCGGGTTTTGACCGAGGTATTGCCGCCGCCGTGAATGACCAAGGCCGGCACACCGCCGATCAGCCTTGAGGTATAAACCCGCAAGGCCAAATCTTCATTGACGCCTTGCTTGGCATATTTCGCAATCGCCGCTTTCGCGTCCTTGTTCGACCAAAGATTTTTCATAAACTTTCCCAAGATATTTTGATGTCTCTTGCCACGACGAACAATTTATTGCAAATCTGTTCATATGCAAAGCGCTAAACCAGACAAATTATCACAAACCCAACAAGATGAAGTTTGGCTCGATGAACGCATATATATCCGCGAACTGCTCAATACGCCTGACGAGCCGGACATATCTCTGGCCCGGTTTCGCGTGCCGCCCCACAGCGCCACCCAACTTCACAGCCTCAGCGTCACCGAATGGTATATCATGGAAAGCGGCACGGCCAGTGCCGAAATTGACGGTCAGAAAATCAACATGACCGCAGGGGATAATCTGCGCATCAACGCCGGACAAAGCCAGCGGATTATCAATGATAGCGGCGAAGAATTGGTGTTTCAATCGATTTGCACCCCGCGCTGGACGCCCGAGTGCTACACCAATTTGGAGGACTAAAAATGAGAGTAAACGGCAAAGACATGCGCACAATTTGGGTTGAGGGCGACGTGGTTAAATTCATTGACCAACGGTTTTTACCCCACGAATTGAAAATCATATCCTTGGGCACACTCGAAGATGCCCGCGCCGCCATTGCCGACATGAAAGTGCGCGGCGCCCCGTGTATCGGGGCAACGGCCCTGTACGGCATGGCGGTGGCTGTGCGCAATGATCCATCTGACGCGGCGATAAAGACCGCTTACGACACCCTCAACGCATCACGCCCCACGGCGGTCAATTTGAAATGGGCGTTGGACGAATGCATCAAAACCGTGAACGGTTTGGCCGAAAATGCCCGCGCTGAAACATTGTTTCAATTGGCAGCCAAAAACTGTGACGATGATGTGCAGATGTGTTCAAACATCGGTGATCACGGCAAAACTCTGCTAGACGAAATCGCCAAGCATAAAAAAGGCGAACCCGTCAATATCCTAACCCATTGCAATGCCGGCTGGCTGGCGACTGTCGATTGGGGCACGGCCATTTCGCCGATCTACAAAGCTTTTAACGCCGGGCTGAACGTCCATGTCTGGGTCGACGAAACCCGCCCGCGCTCCCAAGGCGCCCGCCTGACCGCATGGGAGTTGGAGCAACACGGCGTGCCCTATACGGTTATCACCGATAATTCGGGCGGGCATTTGATGCAGCACGGCCTGGTCGATATCTGCCTTGTCGGCACGGATAGAACAACGGCGACGGGCGATGTGTGTAATAAAATCGGCACTTATTTGAAAGCTTTGGCGGCCTTTGATAACAATGTTGCGTTTTATGTTTGCGCCCCGTCCAATTCTATCGATTGGCACATGCAAGACGGGCTGAAGGAAATCCCCATCGAAATGCGCAGCGGCGAACAGGAAGTTGGCTGGATTACCGGGCGGGACGCAGACGGAGTTCTGCGCCGTGTCACCACCATGCCTGACCCCAAAAAAACCCGCAATGATGCTTTTGACGTCACGCCGCGAAAATACATTACCGGCCTGATCACCGAGCGCGGTATCTGCAAAGCCAACCGCGACGGCTTGCGGGTTTTATTTCCTGAGCACGGATAAAAAAACTGCGCCTCAGAAAATAAAGCGGATATTATATAGTGCGCCTACTCACCGATAATGCTTGCAAATACGGGGGCATATACATAGCTTAGACGGCTAAGTGAAACACAATTTTAATTTGAGAGAAATAATGATAACACCATATAAAATACTTTTTACGTCCATATTAGGGGCAAGCTTGCTCGGCGCATG
>QIKS01000055.1 GCA_003233025.1 Hellea balneolensis
GGCGATGGGTTGTGCGCCCAAGTTTGCCGCAATGAGTATGAGCAAGGTTTTATAAAATATAGACATGGCCAGTTTCTTCCCTGCGAATCACAAAATATAAGAGGGCAAGGGTGGCGCTAAATTGTTAGTTATTTGTTAACTCTAATGGGTCGGGTGTGTGGGGGCTTTAAAAGGGGCCGCGACAATCATCGCCCAATAGGTTTGATAGGTCGTTTTAGGGTTATAAACCAGAGCAATACCGAAGTCTGTGACGTTGGGCAGTAAGAGGTTTTTGTTATGGCCCGGACTGTTTTGCCAACCTTTGAACACGCGCTCCCAATCTTTTTGACCGGTGGCAACATTCTCCGCGGCAATAGAAAACGCATATCCTTGCCGCTGGACACGTTCTCCGTGCCCCGAGCCATCGGTTCCGGTGTGGGAGATAACGCCGTGCTTGGCTAAGTCTTGCGCGTGGGTTTTTGAGGCGAGGGATAATTTTTCGTCCAAAACAACGGGCGTTAAGCCTTTTGTCGCCCGGTAGGCATTTAGATCTGCGAGGGCGAGATTGATGTCGAGAGGTTCGGGCGGAGTGCTTGGAAAGAGCGGCGTATTGCCAAAGCCGTTATTTAGGCGACAATAAATAACCGGTTTGGTAGTATCGGGTTGCTCCGCCCGCGCCCCGCGACATTTTTCGTCTGACTTACAAAGGGCATTACAAGCATCAAAATTTGAAACGATTACTTGCTTATAAGTGCCGTCGTCAGGAAATATTTCTGTGGCGTTCGCGGGTGGGAAATATAGAAACATTGCGCCCCCTAATCCGAGCGTCATAAAAATATTTCGTATATTTTGCATCGTGCGTATCCGGCCTTTCAGCTTCGTTATGTAAGAACTTATAGCGAGACCTGCTTAATATTTTGTTTTTAACTAAATTAAACTTACGCAATAGGTTTGCCATGTTTGCAAAATTTAATTTTGTTGCCGGTTTGCGCTTTGCGTATTGACACCATTGGCCAGATTTCTTTCGCTTAGAAATTGGTTCCCCAGATTTTGGTAAAACTGCGTAAAGACAAAGGCTTCGCTGTTTGGGGCCTGGGGATTTGGTGTTGTGAGGGGGCGTCCCGGTTTTCCTTGATGGGCTTTGAGCATGAACATTTTCCAGCTATCGACAGGATACATGCCGCCAGTTATTTTGTGCATGGGTGAGTTGTCATCATTTCCAAGCCAGACACCGGTTGTATAATCGGCGGTAAACCCGATGAACCAGGCATCGCGGTAATCTTGTGTTGTCCCGGTCTTCCCGGCAACGTCCCGTCCTGCAAGCCGGGCACCGTGACCGGTGCCGGTTTCGACCGCGTCCATCAATATACTTGTCATTTGCTGGGCGTGAGGGCGGGCATATACGCGCTGGGCAGCGTTTTGTTGACGAACATAGAGGGATTTGCCCGCCGTATCAGAAATGCTTTGAATAATGTAAGTTGGTTTTTTGATGCCGTCATTGGCGAACACCATAAAAGCAGACACCATATCAATGAGGGTCACTTCCGACGTGCCAAGTGTGATGGCGTAATGGGCGCCGAGTTTGCTGGTAATGCCAAAGCGCCTGGCAAGTTCCACAACTTTATGCGGGCCAATTTCGGCGCCAACTTGTGCGGCGACGGTGTTAATCGACAGTTTGAGAGCTTCGCGGATCGTAACAGGGCCACGGTATCGGTGAGTATAGTTTTGCGGTTTCCAGCCGGCAATGTCTATGGGTTGGTCAACACGCACCGTGCCCGGTGTGAACCCGGCTTCCAGGGCGGCGGCGTAGACAAAGGCTTTAAAGGAAGAACCGGGCTGGCGCAGGGCCTGCGTGGCGCGGTTAAATTTGCTTTCGCCGTAATTGCGCCCGCCGATCAATGCCCGCACGGCACCGCTCGTGGTTTCAATGCTGACGAGGGCGCCTTCGCTGACTTTACCACGTTTTTGTGCTTTGCTGACTACGGTGTTAATCGTGGACAGGGCATGTTCTTGCAATTTGGTATCAATGGTTGTTCTTATGATTAAATCTTTGGTCTGGGAGCCGATTAATTTTTCTGCCCGCCCTGTGACCATGTCAAAAACATGGCCGAGATTATTCCCCTTAAGATACAAATTGGCGTTGGTGACGATTTGCGCCGGATTTTTTTGGGCGTCGGCAAGTTCCTGCGGTGATATTTTGCCCTGAACCATCATTGTTTGTAATACCAAATCGCTTCGTGCTTGCGAGCTTTTGGGGTTTCTTGTGGGGTCATAAGCGCTGGGCGCTCTGGGCAGGGCGGCCAAGACGGCGGCTTCGCTCAAACTGACTTCAGTTGCCGATTTGGCGAAATAACGCTGGGCGGCGGCTTCCACGCCGTAAGCGCGATTGCCAAGGTCGATACGGTTTAAGTAAAGCTCCAGGATTTCCGGCTTTGTCAGTAATTGCTCCATTTTATAGGCAAGCCACATTTCCTGAAATTTGCGCTTATAGGTTTTCTCCGGCGACAAGACCATGTTCTTGATCAATTGCTGGGTTAATGTGGAACCGCCTTGTACTTTTTTACCGGCTTTGGTGTTCTCTAAAACCGCTCTGATAATGGCTTTGCGGTCAATACCTGGATGTTGGTAAAACCGCTGATCTTCAATAGCAAGAAAGGCGTCAACCAGATGGGCCGGCATTTCTGCCAGTTGCAAAGGACGGCCATAATAAGGCCCTCGGTGCCCGATAATATTGCCGTCTTTATCCAGCAAAGTAATGTTTGGCTGGACATTTAATTCCCACATTGCCTGTTTGTCAGGAAGCTGCGGCAGGCCTTCAAACAAATAATGTTTACTCTGAAAATACACGGTGGTGCTCAGGATGATAAAAACAGCAAATACACTCCACAACACTCTGGAGCGTTTTTTATGCCGGTTATCATTGGCGGCGCCTATGTCAGCTCTAAATGTCTGCATTTTTTTAATCTAACCCGAATTTTTTTATTTGCCCAGCCGCATTTTCATATAAGTTGGGCCGCAGATAGAACGAAAAGAAGCGGTTATGACAAAACGTCCCTTTTGGAAAACGAAAACAATGGAAGACATGAGCGCCCAGGAATGGGAGAGCTTGTGCGATGGCTGCGGGAAATGCTGCTGCTTGCGCATGGAAGATGAAGACAGCGGGGCGATTTATGTGACGGATATTACGTGTAAATTGTTTAATCGTGGTAGTTGTCGATGCGGCGATTATGAAAACCGCTCTACCCATGTCCCTGATTGTGTGCGTCTTACACCGCAAAATGCGGGCACGCTCAAATGGATACCCGACACATGTGCCTATAAAATAATTGCCAATGGCAAAGATTTATTTGACTGGCATCATTTGGTGAGCGGCTCGCGCGAAACCATACATGAGGCGGGGATGAGTGTCCAAAATGCGACATATAGTGAGCTGGACATTGCAGAATCCGAGCATTTACATCACATTGTCATTTGGCCCGGTGAGCCGGACGTGACGCCAAAATAATTCTATATTTGTCCACGCATTCCTGGGTCGCTCCATAATGCCGTTATGGCAGAATCCAAATTAGAACTTTGTACTGAAACGGAGCATTTGCGCGCCAAAATTCGCCACCGGCTCTCCGACATCGATGCCGAGCTTGAGGCATTGGGCGGCAGCGAGCTTGAACGCTATACCAAAGCCCTCACCGCATTGTTTAAATTAACGCAAGCAATTGATGAGCACGCCGCTAAATTAGCCGTGCAGGCGCTGGCGCAAAACGAGTTAAAATACACACCTTATGACAAAATCCCTCCCCCGACAGAAACCGAAATGCGTGAAATCCGAGCAAGACTTAAGCGACATTATGATCGCTTGCGCGCCGCCTATAATCCAGACGGAACTGCTCAAGAAACTGGGGGCGCGTGATCTCATCGCCGTCTTGCATGATTGGCCGCATTTTGCGCGGGCCTGTCAACTTCCGCCGCAATCTGATTGGGCGATTTGGTTGTTTCTTGGTGGGCGCGGCGCAGGAAAAACCCGTGCTGGCGCGGAATGGATACGCGGACGTATCCGGGGCGGGGCGCGGCGAATCGCGCTTGTAGCGCCGACATATGCCGATGCCAGGGAGGTGATGATTGAGGGGGAAAGCGGGCTTAAAAATATCGGATTGCCGGTCGAGCGGCCCCTTTATGAAAGTTCGCGGCGCAGGTTGATTTGGCCGGGCGGGGCGATTGGTTATGTTTTTTCTGCAGAAGACCCGGACGGCCTCAGAGGCCCACAATTTGACGCGGCCTGGGCGGACGAATTTTGTGCCTGGAGCTATCCTGAGGAGACATTATCAAATCTCAGATTTGGTTTGCGCATTGGTGATGATCCTAAATTGGTGTTAACCAC
>QIKS01000121.1 GCA_003233025.1 Hellea balneolensis
ACAGCCCTTCGGTCATGCGCGTATGGGCGGCAGGGGCCAAGGCGTTGACGCGAATACCGTATTTCGCACCTTCGATGCAAAGCGTATTCATCAGGCCAACAACCGCAGCCTTAGCCGCGCCGTAATTGCTTTGGCCAAAATTACCGTATAAGCCCGATGAGGACGTGGTCATGACAATGCGGCCATATCCCGCCTCTTTCATAATTTCCCAAACCGCTTTGGTGCAGTTGACACTGCCCATGAGATGCACATCAAGCACGGCTGTAAAATCACTTAAGTCCATTTTGGAAAAAGACTTGTCGCGCAAAATACCGGCATTATTGACCAATATATCAACCCGGCCCCATTTCTCCATGGCTTCGCCGACCATGGCCGTGACCGCGTCCATATCCGCAACATTGGCGCCATTAACAATCGCCTCTCCGCCAGCCGCTATAATGCTATCGACAACCTCTTGCGCCGGCGATATCGAACCGCCCGTGCCGTCCGCACCGCCGCCCAAATCATTGACAACAACTTTTGCGCCCCGCGCCGCCAATGCCAAGGCATGGGAACGGCCCAATCCTTGGCCGGCCCCGGTGACGATTGCCACCCGGTTCTTAAAATCAATTTTCATGTGAAATCTTCCTTAAACGAAAATGAGCATGAGCCACTCAGCCACCATGGCCGGTTTTTCACCACCTTCAATTTCTGCCGTGACCGAATAGCTGAGCAGTATCTGCCCAGGGTTTTTCTCTTGCGCCGATGAGAGTGTAAAGCGCCCACGCACTTTGGCCCCGCACGGCACAGGGGAGAGAAACCGCACTTTATCAAGCCCGTAATTCATCCCCATTTTAGCACCAGGGATAGCAGGCAAACCGGTTTCGCCAAAACGCGACAACAAAGACAAGGTTAAAAACCCGTGCGCTATTGTGCCGCCAAATGGCGTAAACATTTTCGCTTTCTCGGCGTCAATATGAATAAATTGATGATCTTCCGTCACATCTGCAAATTTGGATATGCGCTCTTGTGGACATTCCACCCAATCCGAAACACCTATTTCTTGCCCGATTTTACCCTGAAGCTCTTCTAAAACACTCATGTTTCACCTTATTGTTTTATGCACTTATTTGCATAGCAATATAGTCACTTTATCCAAAGACGCAAGCGCGGGGGATGATAAAATCTCTATGGTTCAAACTTAAAAATGGATTGGTCGCGGGAGCGCTCGTCAAATTTCAGTTTTCTGTTGATCGGCGCATGGGCGCGGTGGCGACAGGCCGGGCGTTCACAAAGATAGCAATTAACGCCAATCGGCGTTGCCACCCCGTCCAACTTGTCACGGGCATAAACCAGATGATGCGCGTTTTTAAGCTCACATCCCAGCCCGATAGCAATCATCTGCGCCGGCTGTCCGTGCGCGCCTTCGGGGCGCAACACCGCCCGGGCGACGCTAAAATACTGCACACCGTCCGGCATTTCGATGATTTGCGGAATGGTTTCGCCCGGCGTTTGAAAACAAGCATGAATGTTCCACAACGGACACGCCCCGCCAAATCTGGAAAAATGAAACCGCCCGGCGCTAAAGCGTTTTGAGATATTGCCTGCCATATCGACGCGGATGAAGAAAAACGGAACGCCGCGCATGTTTTTGCGCTGCAATGTGGTCAGGCGGTGGGCCGTCTGCTCATAGCTGGTATCAAAGCGGCGTGTCAGGCGTTCAACATCATAGGCGGTGTCTTGGGCCGCTTTGTAAAACCGGCCATAGGGCATGAGCGTGGCAGCGGCAAAATAATTGGCCAAGCTGACCCGGGCTAAATCTTCCGCCTCAGCATTTGGGAAAGCCGCTTTGTTGATTTGCGCCGCGATCAATTCCCGGTGTTCAAGCAACGCCAACTGATAAGCAATTCGAAATCTTCGCCCCGATTGTGGCAGGTTTTCGGATAAATCCAGACGCTTTGCATGGGGGTTATAATAGCTGAATTGACCCGGTAGAATTTCGGCGGGGACAATACGAACCTGCACGCTGTGGGCGCTACGAAGACGATCGGTTAATGCCGTATTGGGCTGGCGATCAGCCAGGTTCAGCTCATCGGCCAAAGCTTCCGCTGCCCGGTCAAGGGCATCAAAATAATTACGTTCAGCATGAATAAATCTGCGAACAGCTTCAACCGCGCCGGAGCCTTCTTCTAAAATTTCCACCTTGTCGCGGTCCGCCAACGGATCATCGCGCAAAGATTGTTGCACGACCATATCCTGCACCCGATTGTGTAAAGCAATAAACCCCCGGGCAAAATCGGGGCTGGCGCTCACGCAATCCTCAATTTCAAG
This sequence comes from Hellea balneolensis, assembly GCA_003233025.1. Lineage (GTDB taxonomy): Bacteria > Pseudomonadota > Alphaproteobacteria > Caulobacterales > Maricaulaceae > Robiginitomaculum_A > Robiginitomaculum_A balneolensis_A. The sequence continues at coordinate 2,311 of QIKS01000121.1, forward strand.
CTTGGAAATTTTCGCCCCCTGATAGGTCGGGTTTTTCATGATCTGGCTAAGTTCGCGAACGATTTGTATATCGTTATCTGGTGAAAATTGCGTCAGGTCGATTTCGTAATTTTCCAGCAATCGCAACAAAACCTTGGCGCTCATCGGTCTTTGATTGCGCTCAATCAAATTAAGATAGCTTGTGGAAATAGCCAATTCCTTGGCCATCTGCATTTGGGTTAACGCCAAAGATTGCCGCAATCGCCTTACCCTTGGCCCAATGAGTAGTTTTTCTTTATTTCGGGTGCTCATTTCTCTATTATTTACAAGTTTTACAAATTTACAAGTAATATATTTACAACCCATACAATTGCACCCGTTCTTTGTGGAAATGCAGCGGGTTCTTATATAAGCAGAACATGAAACCTTCATAAGGAGCCTTTATGTCTGCCCATCATACCCTTAAAAAAACCCCGCGCCACCGGGTGTTGGCGAAAGTTGAAGGCCCTGCGCCGCACGGTCATGAGTTGGTTTTAACACCAGACGCTCTCTTGTTCCTCGCCGATCTGGAGCGGCGGTTTGGCCGGGCGCGGCGCAATATGCTCGCATATCGCCAAGACCGCCAAGACCGGTTTGATTACGGCGAATTACCGGGTTTTCTGGCCGAGACGGCCCATATCCGTTCTGGCATGTGGGAGGTCGACCCGATCCCCGCTGCCTTGCGTGACCGCCGGGTTGAAATCACCGGGCCTGTCCAACGCAAGATGATGATCAATGCTTTAAACTCCGGCGCCAAAATGTTCATGGCTGATTTTGAAGACGCCACCTCCCCGACATTTTCCAATGTGATTGAGGGGCAAATAAATATGTATGATTTCGCGCGCGGCACATTGGCATATAATGATGATGTCAAAGGCAAGGAATACCGTCTTGGCGAGGACGTCGCGACCATGTTGGTTCGCCCACGGGGTTGGCATCTTGAGGAAGCCAATATCACAGTTGACGGGCGGCCTATGTCAGCCAGCCTGGTTGATTTCGGCTTGCATATTTTCCACAATGGCAAATTGCTGGCCGACAAAGGAATTGGCCCGTTTTATTATCTGCCCAAGCTGGAAAGCCATAAGGAAGCGCGGCTTTGGAACGATATTTTTAACTATGCCCAGACATTTGTTGGCATCCCCCACGGCACGATTAAAGCCACGGTTTTAATCGAAACATTGCCCGCCGCTTTTGAAATGGACGAAATCCTGTTCGAGTTGCGCGCCCATATTACCGGCCTTAATTGCGGGCGTTGGGACTATATTTTCAGCTACATTAAATGCTTGCGCAATCACAAAAAATTCGTCCTGCCGGACCGGGCCGAGGTTGGTATGGATAAAGCATTTTTGCGCGCCTATAGCCTTAAACTTATCGAAACATGTCACCGCAGACGCGCCCATGCTATGGGCGGGATGGCGGCGCAAATTCCGATTAAAAATGATGAAAAGGCCAATGATATAGCTTTCGCCAAAGTCCGCGCCGATAAACAGCGCGAGGTTTTGGCCGGCCATGACGGCACATGGGTAGCCCATCCTGGACTGGTGGCAATTGCCACAGAAGTGTTCGACGAACACATGCCCAAAATGCACCAAATTTTGCGTAAAAATCTCGACCCAAAAATCTCGGAAGATAGCCTGCTCGCCCCCCATAGCGGCAAAATTACCGAAGCCGGCATCCGCACCAATATCTCGGTCGGCATTATTTATATTGCAGCATGGCTGTCGGGGCGCGGCGCGGTTCCCATTCACAATTTGATGGAGGACGCCGCAACGGCGGAAATATCGCGCTCGCAAATTTGGCAATGGTTGCGCCACGGCGCAAATGTCGAGATGGAAGATGGTACCCAATTTAAAATCAACTCTGATTTATTTGATAAGATTTTTGCGCAAGAAATTGAAAAACTGGAAGACGTCATGAGCGTCTCTGAATTTCGCAATGGCCATTTCACCCAAGCCGCAGAGATTTTCAAAAAGACAGCCACATCGGTTGATTTCATCGATTTTCTCACCCTACCCGCCT
>QIKS01000236.1 GCA_003233025.1 Hellea balneolensis
AAAAACTGCTCACGTCCCAACAAATGGCTTTTAACAAAAGCCTCATCGGCCGCACATTATCCGTATTGGTCGAAGGCACAAGCCGAGGTGAAAATGAGTTGTTCGGCCGGGCACCCTATTTGCAAGGCACACATTTTATTGGGGATACGGATTTAATCGGCAAAATAGTGTCCGTTGAGATCACTGATGCAGGACAAAATTCTTTACGCGGAGTTTTATCAGATGGCTAGGGGTAAAACAGAAATCCTTGAGTTTGCCGATGCCGAATTGGTGCGCGAACTTGCCGGGCCGGGTCATGCCAATCTGGCACTGATCGAGCAGGCCTTTGATGTCTATCTTGAAGCGCCAGGGGCCAGCATCACTATTAACGGCAATGCAAAGGCCCGTGCCAACGCGGCGAATGTGATCAAGGAAATTTACACCCGCCTGGAAAAAGGCTGGCCGTGCTCGCGCTCGGACATAGAAAGTATTATACGCGGTGCCAGCAACGGCACTGCCGCTCACGGCAAAATGAGCGCCGTTATTCCGGTGCCGCGCCGCAAGCCTATTATTGCCAAGACTAAACACCAGGAAGATTTCATCACCGCCATGAGCAAAAACACCATCACCTTCGGTGTCGGCCCGGCGGGTACGGGCAAAACCTTTTTGGCCACCGCTTACGGTGCGTCTTTGTTGGCGCGGGGTGAGGTCAAGCGGTTCATCGCGTGTCGTCCTGCCGTAGAAGCCGGAGAAAAGCTCGGGTTTTTACCGGGGGATTTGATGGAGAAAATCGACCCGTATTTATTGCCCATTTGGGATGCGCTTAATATGGTGCTCGGGGCGGACCAAGTTGAGCGCCGCAAAGCGTCGGGCGAAATCGAGGTTGCGCCGCTGGCTTTCATGCGCGGACGCACACTCGCAGACGCATTTGTGGTTATTGACGAAGCACAAAATGCCACGGTGGCCCAGATGAAAATGGCGCTGACCCGCTTGGGCGAAAACGCTGCCTATGCGGTGACGGGCGATCCGAGCCAAAGCGATTTGCCGGGTAGTCAGCCCTCGGGCCTCACCCATGCTTTGTCAATATTAGGTAATATTGACGGCATTAAAACCATAGAATTTGACGCTGATGATGTGGTGCGTCATCCTTTAGTCGGCAAGATTGTCAAAGCTTATGACAAGGATGCGCGAAGCAAGTAAATGGCGACACTTACCATAAACGACATAGACATCGACAGTCATATAGCCTGTACGCGCTGGCAAAACATACCGGAATTAACCGCGTTGATACCAGTAGCACTGGCCGCCGCCATGTCCCAGTATTGCGTTCGCCCGTTTTCGGAAATCAGCTTGCTGTTCACCGATGATGCCCATATGCGCACGCTGAACAAAACATATCGGGGGCCGGACAAGCCTACTAATGTGCTGTCATTCCCAGCCGAAAACACGGTACAAATATTGGGGGACATTGCTTTGGCTTTTGAAACGATTGAACGTGAAGCGGGAGCGCGCAATATCTCGCTTGAGCACCACATCGCCCATCTCATTATTCACGGTTATTTGCATCTGCAAGGGCTTGACCACGAAAACCTTGACGAAGCGAGGTTTATGGAAGCCCTTGAAATAAAGGCACTACAACACTTGGGAATTTCTAATCCCTATGATAAGGAAAGCATGTGAGTGAACGGTCCAACAATAAAGGATTTCTAGACCGCCTGTTTGGCGGCAAGGCTGCCAGTGCGGACAGCCAGCGCGGTGAAGACCGCAAAGTCCTCATGCATGCGGCAGAAAACTTTCATTCTTTACGGGTCGAAGATGTCATGGTGTCACGGGCTGAAATCATAGCCGTGCCCAATAACCTGTCTTTGCAAGAACTGACACAGAGTTTTATCGAGGCAGGGCATTCACGCCTGCCGGTTTATAAAGAGACTTTGGACGAGCCTACCGGATTTGTGCATGTCAAAGATTTGCTTAAATATACCGGGCCGCTTGCACCCGACCGTAACACGAAGTCCTACGCAAGCAAAAAAATCATCAATAAAATCAAACGCCCGGTTTTATTCGTGCCCCCATCCATGGCCGCCGATGCGCTACTTAGAAAAATGCAGGCGTCGCGGGTACATATGGCCATTGTTGTCGATGAATATGGCGGCACGGACGGGCTGGTGACTTTGGAAGATATTATCGAAGAAATCGTTGGTGATATTGAAGACGAACATGACGACGGAGAACCGGAAATCCGCACCCTTAAAGACAAAACTGGCCAGACCTATTGGGAAGCCGATGCACGTGCTGACATAGAAGATTTCGAAGCCGTATATGGCCGCGACATTGCAACACCCGAGCAAGACGAGGAAGTGGATACTTTGGGCGGGCTGGTGTTTTCGCTGACCGGGCGCATTCCCGAACGCGGAGAAATAATTCGTACCTCTATTGGTCTGGAGTTTGAAATCTTGGAAGCCGACCCCAGACGGATTAAACGTGTGCGCCTGCGGCAAAGTGCGAGCAAACAGGCCAACACGCCCGCGCCCAAAGAGAAATAGACCGTGCGCATACCCATCAACCGATTCGTTGCTGTAACTGGTTGGTCAGGGTTTGCACTCAATACTGGCCTTGGTGCGCTCTCTGTTTTAGGCCATGCACCATTTTATCTGTGGCCCGTGACAATCCTTTGTTTCGCTTTACTTATGTTAAGGTTGGATGCGGCCCGAACCTGCACAAAACCTTTACGGCGCGGTTTTTGGTGCGGGTTTTCCTTTGCGCTGGGGTATTTTGTCGCCGGGCTGTACTGGATTGGATCAGCATTTGTCGCGCGCGGCCCCGAATTTATCCCCTTCATGCCCTTTGCCATATTGGGTCTGTGTGCGGGGCTTGCTTTGTTTTGGGCCGTGGGCGGCCTCGCTTATGTGCGCCTAGTTCGTGACAACAAAGCATCCATTTGGAGTGCTGGCATATTCGCCAGTATGTTTTTTATTGTTGAATTTGCCCGTGGTCATATCTTCAGCGGGTTTCCGTGGAATTTGCCGGGCTATATATTTGCCGCCGGAAAACCGGTTTCACAAATCGCGTCGCTCGTCGGTATATACGGGTTGACAGTCTTGGTGTTTTTTCTGTCCGCTGCTACGGCGCTTTGGCTTGCTAACCCAAAAAAATGGCTGCCCTTAGGTCTTAGCTTGGGTGTTGTGGTTTTAAGTTTCGGGTATGGGACTTGGCGGTTAAACCAGGCTGATACCCAATATGTAGACGGGGCGAAACTGCGCATTGTCCATGCCAATATCCCCCAGCGCGACAAATTTGATCCGGACAAATATGTGCAAACCGTCAATACATATTTGCAATTATCCCGCAGTGCAGGCTTTGAAGACGTTACCCACATCATCTGGCCCGAAGGCGCAGTGCCGGGCCTGATATTTGAAGATAAGGGGTTGATGGCTGCAATTGAACAAATGGTACTGTCTGGTACTGGTTCCCCGCCCGTCTTTATCACCCAAACTTTGCGGGCCGAAAACCGCCCGAACAATTCCAAACCCGCCTATTACAATTCCGCCGCCGCCGTCAGCTTCACAAATGCTGCCCCGCCCCAATACACGGCTTATTATGATAAACAAAAACTGGTGCCGTTCGGAGAGTTTATACCCGGTCGTGGTGTGTTGGAAAAATTAGGCTTGCGTAGCCTATCATCAGCCCTGGAGTCCATGACACCGGGAGATAGTGGCGTTATGCCACACCTGCCGGGGCTGCCGCCCGTCAGTATCCAGATTTGTTATGAGATTATTTTTCCCGGATTTACGCAAAAAAACCGTCCCAAAAATGCGCAAACACCAAATTGGATATTAAATTTATCCAATGATAGCTGGTACGGAAACTCGTCGGGGCCGCGTCAACACATCAATCAGGCCCGGTATAGGGCGATAGAACAGGGTTTACCTGTTATTCGTGCGACTTCCGGAGGGATTTCCGGGGCTATAGACCCTTATGGTCGTCAACTAAACCAACTAGGCGTTGGTGAACAAGGAGTCATTGATACCTTGCTCCCAAAACCCGTAAAGGGAACTTTCTATAAAATTACAATTAATTGTAGAATACTCTTGCTCATTGCTTTCTTGTTAATAGGGTGTAAAACAGGTATGCACAGGGCGCATTAGCTGCATGTAATTCAACCTGTGTATAGCGTGACCATCAGCGAATTAGGGGCGCAAAATGGTCTAACTTTAAACAAGAAAATCTAAACAAACAAAGGGATGAAACCATGAAATCACAACACGCACCGAGGTCACCAAACCCGGTAGATATACATGTCGGCACACGCGTTAGGCTGCGCCGTCAGGTTATGAAAATGAGCCAGGAAAAATTGGGTAACCAGCTCG
>QIKS01000164.1 GCA_003233025.1 Hellea balneolensis
CACGGCGAGCATGAGCGATCCCATAATAAACAAAACGCTGTCACTCATCAGCGAGCGGGCGACTTGGGTAGAGTCTAGCTTGGTCAGCAATATTTGCCCAACAACAATCATCAAGGCAACGGCGGGCAGGGGCACAGGTTCTGCGATAAATAAAATCACCGCCACAGCCGACATGACAAGGACAATATAGGCTTCGCGGGTGAGGCCGCCGCTGGGCACGACGCTATTATCTGTTGGCGCAAAGGCGTAAAGAACTGCGCCAACCAAGAAAGCGATGAACAACCAGCGTTTGGCGTGCACATAATAGCCAATGCTGCGCAAATTGCGCGTGCCCTTGAGGCGAAGATGTCTGCGCGCGCGTTTTGAAAAGTCCATGTTCAGCTCTTAAGGGTTGTACCTTAAGGGGTATTGGAAAACCGGTTTTGATGCCAGCTAAAAAATTCCAAACAGTTTGAGTGTCCAATAAATGAGGATGAAAACCTGGATCAAGAACGTGAGGAAACGGATTTGTACGGCAAGGTGGCTGGTGGACAGCACATGGGTTAAAGACTGTAAAACCCGCGCGCCCAGTAAAACCAAAGCCAACCCATTCGTCACAGCCATTTGCCCGGTGGCCATGGCGTAGAGCAAGAGACCGCCGTAAAGCGGGAAAAATTCATACACATTGGCATGGGCGCGGCACAACCGCACAGAAAACGGCCCCAAATCTTCGCCGGTCGGGGAGAACTTATTGGCTGCTTTTCCGCTCAGGGCTGCGCGGACGCGAAGCTGGGCCAAAATGAGCAGCAAGACGATCATCAGCGCCATATAGCCAAGAAATGCGATGTGTGTGTTTGAAAGATGTTCCATAATTATGATTCCCCTTAGTTGATTAAGTGATTTTAACACAATTCGTTATGTAAAAAAATAGAAAGTCTTAAAAATTTTCCATCCTGACTTGATCCCGCGTCTTGTCGGTGGCATGAGGATGGGGACTGAAAACCCTCTAGGATGCTGACATGAATTTAGATAATATCACCGTATTGGTTACCGGCGCATCCCGAGGGGCTGGCGCAGCTATTGCCAAGAAATGTGCCGAATATGGGGCGCGGGTTGTCGTTCATTATAACGGCAATGAGCAGGCGGCGCAGGATGTTTGTGCGGCGCTGGGCGGGCAGGCCGTTGGAGCGGTACAGGAAGATTTATCCGTAGCTGGTGCGGGGGCGCGGCTATGGGAGAAGGCCACGGCTTTGGCCGGGCCGATAAATGCGCTTGTCAACAATGCGGGGATTGATCTTGTGTCTGATCCGGCAGGCTCCGAGGCGGACTGGCAGGCGTCTTGGACGAAAATCATGCAAGTGAATATGCAAGCCCCGGCAGATTTGAGCCGGGCGGCATTAGCTGATTTTACGGCGCGCGGCGAGGGACGGATTGTTAATCTGTGTTCACGAGCTTCACACCGGGGCGACGCGTTGACACATTGCGCTTATGCGGCCTCAAAGGGGGCGCTGCTGGCGTTTTCCAAAACATTGGCGCGCGGCGCTGCGAAAGACGGGGTGTTGGTTTATGCGTTGGCACCGGGGTGGATTAATACGGAAATGGCACCGACAGATCCGAAAATACTTGGCCCGGCTTTGGCTGAAATCCCGTTTGGGAAATTCGCCGAGCCGGCTGAAATCGGGGCCATGACGGCGTTCTTGTTATCCGATTTATGCCCCTCGGCGACAGCGGCGACTATTGACATTAATGGCGGTTCTTACGTCCGTTAAGTTAAGCTCTTAATTATTTGAATTTCCACGATTTCCCCTGTTCTAACGGCGGCTTGTTTAGGCGTGCGCACCAAGAAACAATTCGCCGTGATAAAGGGCGTAATAAGTGAGCTGTCTTGGCGGGGATAGGGCGTAACACGCAATGTACCGGCCTCGTCAATGTGCGCATGGGCGCGGATATATTCCCGCCGCCATGTGCTGGCGGGCAAGTCTTGGGTTGTGCGGGCTTGCAAATATGACGGGAGGGTTTTATCGCCGCACAATTGTTGGATCATTGGCTTTAGGAAAATATGGGCGCAAACAAGCGCTGAGGCTGGGTTGCCCGGCAAACCCAAAACCAGCTGTTTTGCGAGCTTGCCAAACCAGACTGGTTTGCCCGGCTTGACGGCGATTTTGGAAAAATGCGCCCGGTAGCCCAGCGCGGTAAATGTTGATTGCATATAATCATAATCCCCGACAGATGCGCCGCCAATGGGCAGTAATATATCTGCATCACTGCAAGATTTTATCTGTGTTTTGATGGCATCTGGATTGTCTTTGGAAATATCCGCCGTGACGGCTTGTCCGCCCCAATCTTCGATAAGAGCAGCGAGACCATAAGGGTTTGAGTTGATAATACTATCTGGGCCGCCGTCCTGGCCCGGCTCGGTCAATTCATCACCATTGGCCAGCAAAGCCACCACCGGTTTTTTGTAAACCGAAAGCCGAGCATGGTTCGCCGCTGCCGCCAAGGACAAGGCAAAGCCGTCAAGTCTGGTGCCTTTGCTCAAAATTTTATCACCCTTTTTAAAGTCGATACCGGCTTTTCTAATATGGGAAGCCGGGGAGGGGGCGGCGTTTAATCTGACCGTTGTGCCAGATAGCTCTGCGTGTTCTTGCATGATAATATGATCGGCCCCGCTGGGGAGGGCTGCACCGGTAAAGATGCGCACGGCTTGGTGCTTTTGTATGGTGCCTGCGAATTTTTGCCCGGCCTGTGCTTCGCCGATAAGGTCCAATTTTACCCCTTGGTTGAGAGCTTCGCCAATGACGGCATATCCGTCCATGGCGGATACATCAAAGGGAGGGAGGGAGAGACGGGCATGAACATCTTCGGCCAGAACATGGTTTTGGGCTTGGGCTAAGGGGCAGTTAAAACGGGGACCAGGCGCGGTATTGGCGGCAATGATCTCCAAAGCTTGCGCGGCTGATATGAGATCAGCCATTAATCTTCCGGGGTGGTTTTGGCGATGGTTTTTGTGGTGGTTTTGGCGGTGGTTTTTGTGTAAACCCCAGACCGCCCACCGGATTTTTCCACGACTTCGATATTGGTGATGCGCATGGATTTATCGACCGCCTTGACCATGTCATATATGGTCAGGCAGGTGATGGACACCGCCGTTAAGGCTTCCATTTCAACGCCGGTTTGCGCCGTTGTCTTTACCTTGGCCGTGACCAATAGGCCGGGCAGGGCATCATCAATATCAATGGTAATTTTTGCACTGCTCAGGGGCAGAGGGTGGCAGAGAGGGATAAGGTCTGCCGTGCGTTTTGCCGCCATAATGCCGGCGATTTCGGCAATGGTCATGACGTCGCCTTTTTTGTTATTGCCAGATTTTATCACATCAAGGGTAGCTCGCTCCATGATGACGTTGCCGTGAGCGCAAGCTTTGCGTTGGCTGACAGGTTTTTGGCCAATATCAACCATGTTAACCCGGCCGTCTTTATCGAAATGTGTGAACGTGTTGCTCATTATTTTTCCCTCAGTCGCGGCATAATTTCAACCAAATTACAAGGCCGGTGGCGGCTGTCCAATTGCAGGCGAATTACTTTGTCCCAGCCGTCCTTGACTGCGCCGTTCGAGCCGGGCAGGGCGAAAATAAATGTGCCCTTAGCCACACCGGCCACGGCGCGAGACTGGATGGTGGAGAGACCAATGCTTTCAAAACTTACCCGGTGAAAGACATGGGAAAAACCGTCTATGGTTTTTTCAAACAAAGGCGTAATCGCTTCGGGTGTGACGTCTCTGCCGGTCAATCCGGTTCCGCCGCTTGATATGACCACGTCAACTTTTGGGTCGTCAATCCATATTTGCACCTGTTTGCGGATAGCGGCTATATCGTCGGGTATAATTGTCCGCGCCGCCAATGTGTGGCCACTTGCCAAGATACGCTCGGCCAGCAATTTGCCGGATGTATCGGTTTCCAATGTCCGGGTGTCACTGACAACCGCAACGGCGATGTTGACGGGTTTGAACGTCAATTTTTCGTTGATGCCGTGCATATTTATCCCCACCTTTTGCGGTCATTATAGTCTTGTGGGCGCGGTTCAATCCATATGGATCCGGCGCTGCCCATTTGTTTTTTCCAAAATATGGCTTCGGTTTTTAAATAATCCATCAAAAAATCACAAGCCTCAAATGCGGCTCTGCGATGTTTCGCGGCCACGGCGATAAAGACAATTACTTCCCCGACGGCGATCATACCGGTTCGGTGCATAATCAAAACATCACAAAGCGGCCAGCGAGTTTGTGCGCGCTTGAGGGCGGCGGCGATGCCGGCTTCGGTGACGCCGGGATAAGTTTGCAAATACAGGCTCTCCACCTGGCCAT
>QIKS01000131.1 GCA_003233025.1 Hellea balneolensis
ATTTTTTTTGCCAGAATTTCCTCGCCTTTTTCCCGGCTGCGAACTTCCCTTTGTAGGCGTTTGTCTACCGCCAGGGCCAGATCGGCGATCTGGCTGTTAATTTGACCAATGGCGCTGGCCTGTTGACGTTCGGTTTCGCTCAACCGGCGATTGGCATTGGTCAAGGCCTGGCTTAGGGTTTCCAGGCGCGGATCATCCATGACAAGCCCCAGGTCGTGGGCAACATCTTTGCGCGTTTGGTCAATCAAGCCGTTTAGGTGGTCGGATAATTGTTGAATATATTGGGTTAAATTCCTGCCGTCTTCCGCGCCGTCTACATTGAGCGCGACACGCTCATTTAAAGCTTTAAAGGATGTTTCCAAAGCTTTGACAGACGAGCGGGTCAATGTGTCGGCCCGGCCAAGCCGCGTCTCTAAATCATCAACATGGGTGCGCAGGCGGGCCAGTGTATCACGTCCTTCTCGCTTGACGCCTTCACTGCGCCTTGCTTCAGGTTTTGCTGTTTTGCCTTGCTTTCGCTGTGCCATTTGGCCCCGAACTTTATATAGGTGTTTATGTGCAAATTATTTGATACCAACATAGCGTTAACTATGGTTAAGACGAGGTTAACAAGCGTGTAAATTCCGCCTGTTTTTGGGTAAATTTCGGTAAAATCACTTAATCATGAAATAGCCAGGCGCTGATTTGAGTAAATTATCTTCCACCCGGTTTATTTTTTGTGAAACCGCGGGCGCGCCGGCAATCCCGGCGCGTAGGGCGTCATAAATATCCCAAGACTGCTCAAATGCGCCCCGCGCCGCCAATACCTGCGCCAGACCCAAATAATTTTGGGGGTCATAAGGGTCTTGCGCCAATGCCCGTTTAAGCAAGGTTTCAGCGTTGACATCGAGGATCCCTGCCCGTTTTGCGTCTTGAGATTTTAACCCGGCCCGCGCCATGGCTGCAGTGCGTAAAATCAGGGAAGGGGTTCCTGGCTTGTTAAGATAGGGCCGCAAAAGCATGACAGCCCGGGCGCGGGTTTTGCTGTCATTTGCCAGATTAAAAGCTTCGGTGAAGTCTGTTTTTTTGCTGTCGCCTCGCCAAATTAACGTGTTTTTGATATCCGTCTTGCCGCGCTCTGGGCGCGCCTGATAGCTTTTTGAAGCTGCCCGTCCCTGGGCGATATCGTCCAGTTCTGCGCAAATAGGTTTCGCGTCTGACCCTTGGCAAGCCCCGCTATAGGCGGCATATTTTTGCCCACTTATCCAAGCAGCCAGCGCGTCGCCTTGGTCTTTTTGTTGCCCGTAATCTAGTAACAACTCATCCAGGCTTGGCGGCCCTCCCAGGGCTTGGCCTCGGGCGGCCTGGTTGACCAAGAACGCAAGCGGCGTCAACGGTTTACGCTCAACAACGCTTTTGGCGCTGGCGGGCAGCGGGAATGCACTGCGCTTATTTGCCCGTTTTTTCAGCGTCCATATTTGTTTGTACCCGGTTAAAGCTTCGGGGCTGTAGCTGAGTATGTGTAAGGATTTTACCGGCCGGTCATAGGGGTAAACCGCCTGTAAAATTGCCGGGTGCAAGGGCAGTTCATGGTGGGCGAAAGCCAAGAAACTGTCGCGAAATTTCTTTGTGCCGTAAGCTTTTGTTGCAAATTCCACATCAAGAATTATTTCTTGCTTGCGGCCAATTTTTAACCCGTCGGGCCTTTCGGTAATATCCAGGCCGGCTTGCGGGGCCGCCGCCCAGCTCTTGGCGCTTTCAATCCAAAATGCATCTATCTGTTTTTCGCCGCCTATGGGGATGTGGCGAATTTCACCGCCTTTGGTCACCGTATTGACCAGATTAAGATCCCGATAAACCTTGGCATAGAGAGAAATATTATCAAATTTTTGCAGTCCTTCTGCGCGGTCGCTACCCGTGTCGATGCGTGAAAGAATAAGCAGGCGGTTCAGCTTAAAATCATATATTTTGCTCACACCGTCTTTGCTAAAGACGGCATAATCCGCCGCCAAAACCAATTGGGCGCTTTGGCTTTTGGTTTTTGTTTCGTCGTCCAAATTAAAACTTGTGATGTCGTAATCAAGTATGAGGGTTGGCGCGGCTTTCGTGCCGCGTGCCTCCAGATATTCCGCGGCGCTTACATAAAATGGCAGGAGCGTTGGCGGGCTTTCTGGCGCTGTTGCGGCCTGTTCTTTGCCGGCTATATTGTCAGGCTTTGCTGTGGCGATATTGCTTTCTTTCAAAAGCAGTGCCGCCGTTTCCGGCTCCGCCAATTTGGGGCGGGCGGGGGCAGGTTGGGCGCGCGGGAAAATTTGTTCAACCAAAATCTGTCTTGGCGTCTCGCCCGTGGGTTCTTGAGCGCTTGCCGCGCTACAAAACACCAATGCGGCCAAGACAGAAAATAAAAAACAGGGTTTTAAATATATCATATCAGCCTTGTGTCCGCCCGCTCGGCGCGGGTCAAGGCGGGATTGCACCAATTTCTTATTGACGTTAACGTCAACGTCAATTAAAACCTGCGCCATGTCGATGATTTCTGAGAATGATTTAACCAAAACCAAGCCTGCCGAGCCGCGGCAATATTGGGGTATTGCTGAAATGGCGGCACATTTTTCCGTCACGCCCCGCGCCATCCGGTTTTATGAAGACAAAGGCTTGTTGACACCAAAACGGGTTGGCGGCCACCGGGTTTTTGACGCCCATGACAGGGAGCGGGTTGAAAAAATTCTGAGGGCAAAGCGCATTGGATTTTCCTTAGATGATGTGAAGCAGTTTTTGGACGTTACGGACGGCGCTGTTTACGAGCGCGCCGCGTTGATCTCACGCAAGTCCAGTTTTGAAGTGGCGATCAAGCGCCTGCGCCGCAAGCGCCGCGACATAGAAATTATTACAAAAGACATGCAGGATCTGTGTGCCCTGATCGATGAGTATGTAAAAACCGCACCCGAAAGTGAAGTTTTTCAATTCGCCAGTGCTTATGACGCCATGTTCAGACAACATTTAGATGAGGATTTTTTGCCGTTCTAGCGGCCAAATTTTAACAGGAGCCTATTATGCCAACTTATAAAGCGCCGACGCGGGACCAAAAATTTATATTGCACGAAGTCTTGCAGCTATCGCGCTTTTCAAAGTTGGAAAGCTTCAAAGATGCTGACCCGGAAATGATCGACGCAATTTTGGAAGAGAGCGCGCGGTTTGCCGAAGAGGTTCTCACCCCCCTAAACCGGGTTGGCGATGAGCATGGCTGTGTGCGCCAAGAGGACGGCAGCGTGACAACGCCGCCGGGATTTCACGAAGCCTTTAACCAGATGCGCGAAAATGGCTGGATGGGTTTGTCGGCCGATCCGAAATATGGCGGTCAGGGTTTGCCGGGGGTTTTGGGCATGGCGTGCGGCGAGATGACCTCATCTGCCAATATGGCCTTTACCATGTATCCCGGCCTTACGGGCGGCGCGTCAAAGGCAATTTCCATCGGCGGGTCGGACGCCCAAAAAGATTTCTATTTGCCAAAAATGTATACCGGCGAATGGACAGGTACGATGAACTTGACCGAAAGCCATTGCGGGACGGATTTGGGCCTTTTGAAAACCAAAGCGGTTCCCCAGGGCGACGGCTCTTATAAAATTACCGGCCAAAAAATCTTTATTTCTGCTGGCGAGCACGACATGTCCGATAACATCATCCATCTGGTGTTAGCTCGTATTGAAGGAGCGCCGGCGGGCGTTAAGGGGATTTCCTTATTTATTGTCCCTAAATTTAAGGTGGCCGGCGACGGCAGTGTTGGTGAGGCCAATGGGGTAAGCTGTGGTTCCCTCGAAGAAAAAATGGGTATTCACGGCAATTCAACCTGCGTTATGAATTTCGACGAGGCGGGCGGCGAATTGATCGGCGAGGAACATAAGGGCCTTAAGGTCATGTTCGTGATGATGAATGAAGCGCGCCTCGGTGTGGGTATGCAGGGGCTTTGCCAAAGCGTGGTTGCCTATCAAAATGCCGTCATTTACGCCAATGACCGCATTCAGGGTCGCGCCCTGACCGGGCCTAAAAACGAAAAAGGCGCAGCAGATCCGATTATCGTTCACCCCGATGTGCGCCGCATGTTGATGGACGCCCGTGCCTTTAATGAAGGGGCGCGTACTTTGTTATATTGGCTGAGCTTGCAGGAAGATTTGGAGAAATATTCCCCTGACGAAAAAGTGCGCGAGCGCGCCGATGATTTTCTCGGATTGATGACGCCGGTGGTCAAAGGTTATTTCACCGACAAGGGGTTTGAAAACTGTGTCAATGCCCAGCAAGTTTACGGTGGCCACGGCTATATTGAAGAATGGGGCATGAGCCAATTTGTCCGTGATGCC
>QIKS01000271.1 GCA_003233025.1 Hellea balneolensis
CTTCTGCGAAAGGCCTTGCGCCATAGCGGGCCCTGGTGGCGGAATTGGTAGACGCGCTAGCTTCAGGTGCTAGTTTCTGTATGGAAGTGGAAGTTCGAGTCTTCTCCAGGGCACCATAATCAAGTATTTGTGCATATTTTGCTAAATTAAGAAGAAAACCCTTATCCACCAACGGTTATATAGGATCTGAAATCGCAAAATCCACCCCAATTATGGAGAGTCTTAGGCAGATTACGAACGATCAAGGCTGGCGTAATGAAGCCCAGAGAATACTCTTAGAGGTTTCTTTGGATAGCAATTTTATATCAGAATTTCATACACATTGGACCGAAGAGGGCCATCATATTCGCACCCAAATAAAAGATGATAAGCTGCTCGTAAATCTTCTTCGGAAAGTTTTACCTCAATATGATGGTGGCACGCTCATTTTGTTTAGGGGTGAAAACCTTGATAGATGGAACTCTGATAGAGTTGGATTATGTTGGACCTCTCAAATAGCAATAGCTGAAATGTTTGGCGGAGGGCTGAATGCAATTGGAAGTGGTGGAGTATTATTACAAGCCTCTTTCAACCCTAGTTCCATTATTTCTGGCCCAAGTGGACATAGTAGTTATCTTGGGGAAGAAGAATTTACAATTGATCCATTTAAGGCTGAGTGTATTTTAGCTCTGGAGCGTTACCCTCCATCTTCATAGCGTCACATAGTTCTTGTATAACTGTCATTATATCCAACCCCTAGAGGACAACGTTAGAACCTGAGCGAATAACCGAGGAATCTTAAATATCAACAACTTATAATCTAAGCAGGTTCTGAATTCGTCCACTAGGGCGCACCATTATACATATCTCACGGCGCGAAGATGCGCCTCCGATAGGGCGCGCATAAGCGCGGCGCCCGGTCGGGCTTGCCAAACACCAAGAGGGGTTTGGTACGGGTTCGTTTGCGGTCGGGTCTGCCATGTTACATATCTCACGGCGCGAAGATGCGCCGGTCATGGGTACGCATAAGCGGGGCGGACGATCGCCGGCGCAGTCGCGCTCTTGACCTTGAGGCAGGCATAAAAAAGCCCCCGTAAGGGGGCTTTAAAATAGATCTTTTAGGGGGGTTAGCGGGAATAAAATTCCACGACCAAATTGGGTTCCATAACCACTGGATAGGGAACTTCATCAAAGCTGGGGATGCGGACATAGGTGACCTTCATCGCTTTGGGGTCAAGGCTGAGATATTCTGGAATTTCGCGCTCTGGACTTTCCAAAGCTTCTAAAACCAAGGCCATGGTGCGGGACTTTTCACGCACCTCAATAACGTCACCAACTTTACAGCGGTAAGACGGGATATTAACCCGGCGACCATTGACCATGACATGGCCGTGATTGACAAATTGGCGGGACGCGAAAACTGTCGGGACAAATTTGCTGCGGTAAACAACAGCATCAAGGCGCGATTCGAGCAAGCCGATGAGGTTTTGCGATGTATCGCCGCGCATTTTCGTTGCTTGCTTATAGGTACGGCGGAATTGTTTTTCCATGATATTGCCGTAATAGCCCTTGAGCTTTTGCTTGGCACGAAGCTGTGTGCCGTAGTCTGATAATTTGCTGCGGCGATTTTGCCCATGTTGTCCGGGCGGAAATGGGCGTTTGTTAACCGGGGATTTTGGACGGCCCCAGATATTTTCGCCAACACGGCGATCAATTTTATATTTAGCGGAATGACGTTTAGACATGCGTAAAGCACCTTTATTTAGCGTGGCCCGGCTGCAAAAATTATTTTTCGCGGCGATAAAAACGGCGGCACCACACCAACCCGTAAATCCTTAAGCAAGGACGCGGTCTTGTCACGTCCAACAGCCTCGATGTCAAGCTGTTTTTAACATAGCGTTGACAGCGAAACTGTGTCAGGGAAAACCATGAACGCTGAAAACCAAAATGACATGGCGAAAGCCGGGTTAACCGCCGGGGTTTTGGCTTATTTCATGTGGGGGTTTTTTCCGGTATATTTTAAACTTACCGACCAAACCGCCGCCCTTGAAATTTTGGCACACCGCATAGTCTGGAGCGTGCCATTTGGTGCCTTGATTATTTTACTGCGCAAACAATGGGGCGATATTCGAAGAATATTTTCAAAGCCGGCAACGCTTCTCATGCTGACATTGGCTGCATGTTTGATCGCCTTAAACTGGGCCTTGTATATTTGGGCCGTGCAAAGCAACCAGATATTTCAAGCCAGTTTGGGCTATTATATCAATCCGATTATTTTTGTCCTTATCGGCATTATATTTTTTGGGGAAAAATTGAGTAAATTACAGTTCGCCGCTGTTATTCTTGCCGCTATTGGCGTGTTAATTCTGACATTTTACGGCGGCAAATTTCCGTGGATTGCCTTGACCCTCGCGGTAAGTTTTACCGCATATGGCGTTATTAGAAAGAAGGTTGAGGTTGGTGCCATGCCGGGTCTGTTCATCGAAACATTGGTATTGCTGCTGCCGGCAATTGGCCTGCTTTTGTGGCTAAATGCTCAAAATGATCTGACCTTCGCCCACACCACAGCCTCCATGAATATGTTGTTGCTTATGGCCGGGCCGATTACTGTGCTGCCTCTTTTAGCCTTTGCTATTGCCGCCAGACGCCTGCGTCTTTCCACCCTTGGGTTTTTACAATTTATTGGCCCGAGCATACAATTTCTCATGGGTATTTTTTACGGGGAACAGCTATCGCCTGCCTACCTTCTCTGCTTCGCCTTTATCTGGATTGCCGTCGGGGTTTTTGCTTGGGATGCCTGGCGCGGAAAGAAAAAACCCTGAATTATTTATTTTTGATATGCAGGCATGACTGGCGGGCTTGGTCGAGGTTGAGCGACAAGACGTCCGGTCTTGAATAATGCCCCGACGGGTCGAACATCTGGCGTTCACGGCGGACAAATTCGTGGTCGATTGTTGCAAAACGCAAACTTTCTTCGCCGGTCTCTGGCGCTAACACCCATGATCCGTCCGGCGCTGCCAGACACGATCCGCCATTGGCGGGCATTTCGGACAAGGCCGCTTTAATCTCTTTGCCGTAAGGCATATCAAGGGGCACATCATCCCGGCGCATCAGGCTGGAAACACTGAGCGCGAAGGAGCGGCCTTCTTTGGCCATAAAGGGCGTGATATCTTGCGTATTGTGCACACTGCCCGGCCAGCACGCCACATGTAGATTTTCGCCCTGGGCGTAAAGGCTTGCACGGGCCAAAGGCATCCAGTTCTCCCAACAATTTAAGCCGCCAACCGTAAAAGCGCCCAGTTTATGGGTGCGTAAGCCATTGCCGTCACCGACCGACCAGACAAGACGTTCCTCATAGGTCGGCATTAATTTGCGGTGAACGGAACCGATCTGGCCCTCGGCGTCAATATAGACAAAGGAGCAATAAAGACTGTGGCCGCCTCGGTCTTTTGCCCGCTCGATAATCCCCAGATAGGCGGCCATTTGGCTTTTCTTAAGCTGGGCGCATAAGGGGTCAAGATCGCCTTCTTCGATACACACGGCCTGGGTTTGGTAATAAGCATATATTTCTTTTTGCATGGGATTATCAAATTGCGCCCCGCCCGTCGCGTCGACCCAAAAAGGATAACCCGGCACGCAAGCCTCGCCGAAAGCGATAAGTTCAGCACCCTCACGGGCCGCTTTTGTTACATAGTCTGAAACCTTATCAAGGCTTGCCGATTTGTTCATCCAAACCGGCGCGATTTGCGTAAGGGCTATTTTTAAAATTTGCGACATTGGTAAAACACTCCAACACTAATTTGTGATGTGCCTTCTTATCATGCATGGTATAAATCAAGCAAGAAGGAGATAAAGATATGATTGATTTATACACAGCAGCAACCCCCAATGGCTGGAAGGCCAGCATCACACTGGAAGAATTGGGCTTGCCCTATGAGGTCAAAGCGATCGATATTTCTTCTGGCGCGCAAAAAGAAGATTGGTTTTTAGAGATTAATCCCAATGGTCGCATCCCGGCAATTATTGACCGGGATAATGGGGGTTTCGCCGTTTTTGAAAGTGGCGCTTTGATGATTTATCTGGCGGAAAAAACCGGCAAGCTTTTGCCAAATGATGTAAAAGGCCGCTCGCAAGTCATCCAGTGGCTGATGTTTCAAATGGGTGGTATTGGCCCGATGATGGGACAAGCCAATGTGTTTTATCGCTATTTCCCCGAAAAAATCCAATCGGTTATTGACCGCTATCAAGCCGAAAGTTCGCGCCTATTTGGCGTTTTGGACGGCCAGCTCAAAGACAATGAATATCTGGCTGGTGATTACTCCATTGCCGATATTGCCAATTTTTCCTGGGTGA
>QIKS01000040.1 GCA_003233025.1 Hellea balneolensis
CCAAAGCCCCGGCATCAATGCCCGCATTGGCGGCCAAGCCGTTCCGGTTGTCGGGCGCATTAGCATGGATTACACAATCTTGGATGTGACAGATTTAAAAGGCTACGCCGCTCTCGGTGATAAGGCGGTGTTTTTTGGCGCTGATTTGGAAAACCAGGCGGTCAATGCCCACATGATTAATTACGAGCTGCTTACCGGGTTGGGCGCACGGTGTAAGCGGGTTTATATAAAGTAATAACCGATGTTTCATAATTTCTTTTCACATTTGCGCGCTGCCAAAATTCCGGTTTCCATCCGCGAATACCTGACGCTTTTGGAAGCTTTAGATAAAGATGTGCCGGGGGAAAGTCTCGACGGGTTTTATTATTTAGCCCGCTCCGCTTTGGTCAAAGACGAACGCAATCTCGATAAATTTGACCAAGTGTTCGCCCACAGTTTTCGCGGTGTCGAAGCTTTGGGGGATTTGTTCGGCGAGGAAGAACACGCCGTCCCCGCCGACTGGCTGCGTAAAATGTCGGAGAAGTTTTTGACCCCAGAAGAGCGAGCCGAAATCGAAGCTTTGGGCGGGTTTGACAAATTGATGGAAACCTTAAAACAGCGCATGGCCGAACAAGAAAAGCGCCATGAGGGCGGCAATAAATGGATTGGCACTGGCGGCACTTCGCCCTTTGGCGCTTACGGTTATAACCCGGAAGGCGTGCGTATTGGCCAAGACAAAGGCCGCCATAGTCGGGCGGTAAAGGTTTGGGATAAACGCCAATTTAGAAATTTGGACGGCGACAAGGAATTGGGCACGCGCAATATCAAAATTGCTCTGCGCCGCTTGCGTAAATTTGCCCGCACCGGGGCGCTTGATGAATTGGATATCGACGACACAATCAACGCAACCGCCCGTCAGGGATATCTCGATATCAAAATGCGACCTGAAAAACGCAATGCGGTTAAAGTCCTGACATTTTTTGATATTGGCGGCTCGATGGACGCTCATATCGCCCAGGCGGAGGAGCTGTTCTCGGCAGCGCGCAGTGAATTTAAACGGCTGGAAAATTTCTATTTTCACAATTGCATTTATGAAAATGTCTGGACTGATAATATCAGGCGTATGCGCGAAGTGACGCCGACATGGGATATTTTACACAAATACCCCGCTGATTACCGGGTAGTATTTGTCGGAGACGCCGCCATGAGCCCTTATGAAATCGTCATGAAAGGCGGCGCGATTGAACATTGGAACGAGGAGGCGGGGGCTGTCTGGCTCCAGCGTTTTGTCAATATTTATGAGCATCTCATCTGGATTAACCCGGTGCCAGAACAGTACTGGCCTCATTCTCAATCCACCAATATGATCCGCGAAATTATTGGCGAAGACCGCATGTTTCCCATGACTTTAACCGGCATTGAAAATGCCATGAAGGAATTAGCGCGCTAAGAACAACAGCCTTGCAACTAAAACCTCCAAACTTAAATCACCGTTTCCAATAAGGTTTGTGCCGCTTGATAATCAACTTTTCCCGTGCCCAGTAACGGGATTTCTTCAACGATTACCACTTTGCGCGGCACGGCCAGTTCGGGGACGCCGTGCTGTTGCGCCCAATTTAATATGCCCGATCTATTGGCCTCGCTACAATTTGACAACACGATAATCTGCTCGCCTTTTTTCGGGTCAGGCATGATCAGGGCAACATGTTCATGATCGGGCCACATCGCTTTGGCGCAATTTTCAACAACCGCCAAAGAGATGGTTTCACCCGCAATATTGGCAAAGCGTTTCACCCGGCCCCGAATGGCTAAAAACCCGTCCTCGTCGATTTCCACAACGTCGCCCGTGTCGTGCCAGCCGTCGCCGATCGGCTGAATGACACCCGGCTGGTCGGCTGTCATATATCCCATCATTACGTTCGGGCCTTTGACAAATAACCGTCCGCCTTTGGAAATACCGGGAACCGGGTCAATGCGTGTCTCCATGCCCGGCAAAAGACGCCCAACCGTGCCGTGGCGATTGGCCTCCAATTGATTAACCGCAATCACCGGCGCAGCTTCCGTTGCGCCGTAGCCTTCCAGCACAATAAGCCCGTATTTTTTCTTAACAAAGGCGCGGGTTTCCTCGCGCACTTGCTCTGCCCCGCAGACCGCAAAGCGCAGACCGCTAAGATCACCCTCTTTGCCGGCCCGGGCATAGCGGCTGAGGAATGTATCCGTGGCAAATGTGATAGTCGCGCCAACCTTCTTTATCCGTTCGGGAATGATTTTTATATGTAAGGGGGACGGGTAGAGCGCAACTTTCAGTCCAATGAAAATCGGTAATAACGCCCCGCCAGTTAAACCAAAACAGTGGAAGGTCGGCAAGGAGTTAAACACCACATCCTCATGGGTTATGCTTGTAAAATGCGCCCTGATTTGTTCAACATTGGCCACCAGGTTTTTATGGCTTAAGGCCACACCCTTGGGGCTGCCTTCCGTGCCAGACGTAAACAAGATAACTCCAACCTCATCGGGCGAGGGGTGGGCCATGACAAGAGCAGGGAGAAACGACCCCAACGCGGCTTTGATTTTATTGCGCATCGTTAAATTATCACGCACATCTTCCAGATAGATAAATTCCACATGGGGTGCCAGTTTTTCAACCAAAGCTTCCAAATTGGCAAGTTTAATAAATTTGTGCGCGGTGATGACTTTGGTGACTTGCGCAATCTTAAACGCCGATAACAGATTGCTGGGGCCGGCGGTAAAATTTAACATGGCAGGAATGCGCCCAATGGTTTGCAAAGCAAAAAATGCCAGTAAAGATCCTGCGCCCGTCGGCAATAAAACTCCAACTTTCTCTTTGGTATTTGTCTGCGGCTTTAGGGCGCTACCTAAGGCAAAACTGGCGCGGACAATTTGCGTATATGTTAATTCCCGGTCGTCCGCATCGATGATGGAGACCTTTTTACCGCCATATCTTTTACGCGCCCGCAGCAATGCGCCAAATAATGTTATCCGTGCAGAGCTTTCTTTAAACTTGGCCATGCTTATCCCCTTACCTGTCCTGACCCTAATTTCCTGAACGCATATTGGCAAGGGTTTGTCTATATTCCCAGCGGCCAATTTCGATCAGTATTTTATCAATAGTGTATAGAATATCTTGCAAGGCTGGCTGTCGTATGGCGGGGGAATTGCGCGCCGCAACCAACTGCTCCGCCTGCTCACACTGCGTAGCTAATCTATTCGCACCGACCGCTCTGGCCGAACCTTTGATGGAATGGATCATCGCTGACCAGCTATCATCATCCGCCTGCGCGTCCAAATGCCTGGCCCACATATCCATTTGATTTTTAAACAAACCAAATACCTCTGTGGTTAATGACACATCATCGCCAAGGTAATTTTTAAGATGCTCAAAATCAATTTCAGAAACGGCAGGCTTATCTATCATATCACCAGTCTATAAAAAATAACGTCAGATGAACAGGGTCTTCAGGCTGTTTTCAAAACAAATGTGCATATTAGGACGTGGTTAACAAAAAGGAGACCCAGATGACCAAATTTATCACCCCTCCCCGGCTGCATACGCTGATTAAACCTGCATTGGCTGCCAGCCTGCTGGCTTTGATCGCTATGCCCCTATCCGCCCAAGCCGATGACCGAACACATCGCAAGGCTGAATTTAAGCGCGAGAAAATCGTCCATCACAGCGCAAAAACCAAACGCCATAGTGATCGACAACACCGCCGTGTTGACAGCAAGCAACACCACCGCACCGAGCGGCAACACCGCCGTGTTGACAGGAAGCATCACCGCGCCGAGCGGCAACATCGCCGTGCTGATAGAAGGCAACACCGGGCGGAACATAGAAGCCGCCAGCGCGATCATCGTGTCAGACATAGAAGCAATCGCCATAACCAGCGCTCACACCGGAGTTATGACAGACGTCAATATAGCTATGACCGCAATCGGAGCTATCAACGTGCCACCCATCGTAGCAATCGCCATAACGGGTTTCGCACGAATTATAAAAGCTCGATTGGTATTAATTTCTCCTTCGGTAATCCCGGTTTTAGCCGCCACCGTTGGGCCCAAAATCCGTATAGCTTTTATCAAGCTGGACACAGAAATATTTCATACTCACGCTACCAGAATGCAACCAGTTGCGAGCGCGTGTTTTTGCAAGCCAGCCATTATAACCACCAAGAAAGGATCAGTGTAAAACAGTGTTACAACCCGGCGGATGGATATTATATTATCCAAGGTTCTGAACGGATTGAATATTGTTCATACCAGAGCGCCCGTGGTTATTAAGCCGTTTTTTCCTCACCTCG
>QIKS01000264.1 GCA_003233025.1 Hellea balneolensis
TGGGTGCCGCCGGCGCCGGGGATGAGGCCGAGATTAACTTCCGGCAGTCCTAATTTAGCACTTTTATGGGCGACTCGGTAGCGGCAACCCAAGGCCACTTCCAGCCCGCCGCCGAGCGCCGCGCCGTTAATGGCGGCCAGTGTCGGGACGCGGCAATTTTCTATTATCGCCACAATATCGGGCAGATAAGGCGTTAAGGGCGGCTTGCCAAATTCCTTGATATCAGCCCCGCCGATAAAAACCCGTCCCTTGGCCGCGATGATTGCACCGATAATTTTATCGTCGTCATTAATCGTTTCAATAGCCTGCTGCAGCCCCTGGCGCACGGCTTGTGACAGGGCGTTAACCGGCGGACTATCGATCTCGATAACCGCGATATTTTGGCGGGTTTCCAGTGTAACAGACATAACAATTCCTTTGCTTTGACCTGCTCTAGAAGGCCAGGCGCGAGGGGGCAATCACCGGATGGGGAGGGACGGTCGAAAGATGGCTTCGCCCTCATTATTGGACTTCCTATAGACCTACTGACAATAAAAAACGCCCCCGAAAACGGGGGCGCTGTTTAATCTAAAATTTTGGTTTGATTACTTACCAAAGGTGTAACGACCGCGAATGTAGTAAGATCCGCCGTTAAAGCCAAATGGTGAGCTTTCTGGATAAAGCTGTCCGAGATTGCCTGCGAACGGGTTTACATCCGGGAAGCCGTCAAACACATTGGCAGCACCAACGCTAATCTCAAAGCCGTCGACTACTTCAACGCCAACTTCAAGATCAAGGGTAAATTCGTCGCCAACTTCAACCAATTCAGCTTGCGCCGTATCGGTCCATCCGCCGTGATAATTGATACGAGCAAGTGCGCGCCAATTACCCTGGGAATGGTTCAAGGTGAAGTTACCTTTCCAATTTGGCAGTTGATCCTCAAGGGCAGTTATTCTGAACAGGCCAAGCGGAGCTACTGTACCATTGTCTGTCACATTTGTTTGCGTGTAGTTCAGCGCCAATGTGGCAGAAGAAGAGCCAACGCCAACGTCAAATGGCATATTACCAACGATGTCAACACCTTGTGTGGTTGTATCAAAGTTATTGGTAAAGAACCTAAACGCTGTCAAATCTTCAAACCCGACAAAATCGTTTCTGTTGATCGACCCTCCCAGTGAATTTAGTGCCGCACCGATTGAGCTGGTGTCAAAGCCGACAACGCCGTCCCGATCAGCAACAAATTGCAGAACCTCAAGGAAGTTAAAATTGTCCGTCAACGCAATCCGGTCATCCACAGTGATGTGGAAATAATCAACCGTCCATGTTGAGGGGCCAAGATCAAAGCCGGCACCAATAGAGAAGTTTGTTGCATTCTCAGGGCCAAGCTCCGGGCGTACACCCGTTGTTGCTTCCAAGAAGTCAGCAGCCAATTGGCCAGGACTTGTTGTTAGCGGGATCGTGCCTTGGTCTTGCAGCGCACCATTTTGGAAGGCTGTCGTTACATTGGTTACATTGGCCTGACCGGCGGTCGGGGCATGGAAACCACTTGAAACTGTCGCGCGAAAACGAAGGTTGTCTGTTACTTTATACAAACCACCAAGTTTGAAGTTTGTTGTTGTGCCAAACAGATCAAAATCTTCCCAACGAAGCGCCGCTTGCAAGGTTACTTTGTCAGAAATATCCGCTTCCAGTTCACCGTAAATGGCGATATTGCCTTGGGAATTGGATGTGCTTTCGGTAAAGCCGCCAAAGCCGTTAGAGCTTGAAGCAAAACCTTGACCGTTCGGGAAACCCGGCACGCCCGTCGGAGAAGCCAAAGGCCCAAGAGCGAAAGATGCAGCGTCACCAGCGGTGATATCAAATTGCTCATCGCGCCACTCAAAACCGGCAGCAATATTAAGATCAGAAGCCCAGCCTTCGATCGGAATGCCGTAGCTCAGATCAAGGTTGAACGCTGTTTCAATCTGCTCATAGGCACCGGGAACGAAAGATGTTGGTGTGTCCGGGCCCAAGCTGGCGTTAATTGTATTGTTGATGAAGAAATCAGTGCGGTTGGAACCGTAAGAACCACTGATATCATAGATAAGGCCATTGCCGATATCCAATTCACCACGAAAACCGCCTGTCAGGGCAAAATCGCGGTTATTGCCACCAAAGCGTGGTACGAAACCACCAGGGAACAATTCAACAAAGGAGAAACAATTGGCATCAGCGACAACTTGCGCAAGTACAGCTGCATTAGGGATCAAGCCGCCACCTTCTGTCAGCGGAATACCTGCAGGACAAGGCGTTGCACCACTAAGGTTACCAACAAGAACAGAAGGAACGCCGTTCGGATCAAGAGCGCCCGTTACCGGGTCAACAGTTGGGCCAGCGAAAACGCCGCCGCGATTGGTTGGGTTGCGGAAGAAGAACCCGCCTTCAACTGTACGCTCTGCATAATTGGCAAAGAGATAAGCTTCGGTGTTTTCATTAAGCTCAACGCCGGCATTGACGAAAAGCTTGTAAGCGTCTGTCACATCAGGCTGACCCCAATATTGGACAAAATCATTGGTAACCGTGTTGACGCTAATATCGCCAACAGCCGTATTACCCGCAGCGATTAGAGCCGCCGCGTCATCGCGCTGTACGGCGCGGAATGTGGCGTCGGTTTCGCCAAATTCACCGGTCAGGTTGATAAAGCCGTTCGGGCCAAGCGGCAGGCCGACATTACCAGCGATCTGAAAATTGTCGCCGTCGCCTGCATAGGTCGAGCCGTATTTAATTTCAATGGATCCGCCTTCACGGGCATCATCCAAAATAAAGTTAATCACACCGGCAATGGCATCTGAACCATATTGAGAAGATGCACCGTCGCGCAATACTTCAACCTGCTTTAAGCCAATAGACGGTAAAACCGAAATATCAACACCTTGGGAGCCATCGGAAATACCACCGCCGAGAAAGGCAATGACAGAACCACGATGACGGCGCTTGCCGTTGAGTAAAACCAATGTGTTGTCCGGTGACAGACCACGCAGGTTTGCCGGGCGGATAATACTGGCCGCATCAGAAATTGGCTGGGTGTTTACATTATATGAAGGCACCACGGCGCGTAAAAGCTCGCCAATATCTGACGTGCCTTGATTGGTAAATTCAGCGGCGCTGATAACGTCAACTGGCGCTGGCGTATCTGCTGCACTGCGGGCCTTGCGGCGCGTACCGGTTGTGATGATTTCATCAACACTTACCGATGCATCATCTGATTGGGCGAAAGAAGTTGTTCCGAACGAGGCCGCAATCATCAGTGTGCTTACACCGACAGCCAGTTGGGATTTTAGTGAAAAAATTGCCATTATATTTGGTCCTTACAATTACATTTGTTATTATTGAGATTAACCCCATTTGACCACTGCGTGTCCTTTAGGGCATAATCCGACAGTGTATTTTGGCGGAATTTACAGGCGGGAACAACTTAAAACCTGTTTTTGAGCCTTGAATAAGGCCTTTTTTCTGTGCCTGTGACTTTTTTGATACACATTACCAGAGGGGCCGCAAAAAAATTCGAAACTTACCGGGTAAATTAAAAAAATTTACCTTAAACAAGGAGGCCATACGTCCAATTTGTAAAATATTACCAAAACCTTAACATTAAGGCAGGTTTTGTTCATCTTGGCTTTTCCGGACTTCGACGGTGGCGTGTTCAACGCCAAAATTGTCCAGTAGCCGGGCCTTTATGGCCTTAGCGGTGTCTTCAATGCTGGCGTCTTTGGTGATGACGGCCTCCAGGGTGACCATGGGATGTTCTTGGGAGATTGACCAAGCGTGGATATGGTCAACGGCCAGGATATGGGGAAATTCTGCCTGCATATCAGCACTGATCGCCCGCCTGTCCAGCCCTTTGGGTGCGCCCTCCAGCAAGATATGAGCCGATTCTTTAACCACATACCAAGCCGAGCGTAAAATGATCAGCGCCACCAGCACAGACATAATCAAATCCGCCGCCATCCAGCCGGTAAACATAATCACCAATGCAGCAATAATGGCGGCGGCTGAACCTAATAAATCCCCCAATACATGCAAGGCGGCAGCGCGGACATTTAAGTTGCCTTTGTCGGCTGAGCTTAAGACATAAAACACCAAAATATTGACACAAAGCCCGGCTATGGCCACGATCAGCATTGTCCCGCCCAAAACCTCGACCGGGCTGCCAATGCGCCGCACGGCTTCCGCCACAATAACCCCAGCGATGACAAATAAAGACAAGCCGTTGACAAATGCGACCAGAACCGAAAACCGGTCAAAGCCAAAAGTCCGCCGCCAGTCCGCTGG
>QIKS01000247.1 GCA_003233025.1 Hellea balneolensis
CGGTTAAAAAAGAAGCCGTCTTGTGACGGGTTATAAATTTTTTAAAACTGTATTTCGGCGATTGGGGAAATGCAAGGACGGGGCGGCTATGGGTATAGTGGTCAATATCATCAATAAGGGCATTGGCGGTTTTATAACGCGCTTGCGGAGACAAAGCCGTTGCTTTGTCGGCGATCGCCTGCAATTCCGGGTTGATTTCCCCGTCCAACAATTCGCTTAACAGCTTACCCAGAGAATAAATATCCGACAATGTATTGGCCACAGCGCCCTTGGAGCGCTCCGGAGCAGCAAAGCCGGGCGTGAAACTGAGACTGGCCAAAGAATGGCCGGGTTCGATATTTTCCTGCTTGTCATCATAAGGCTTTGCAATGCCGAAATCGATCAATTTCACCTCTCCGGCCTTTGTCACCAATACATTCGACGGCGTAATATCCCGATGGACGATCAGATTTTGATGCAAATATTGCACAGCAAGGCAAGCATGTTTGAATAAAGACAAGCGCTTGCGTTCAGACAATTTTTCCTTTGTCGCCCAGGCCGTAATGGGCGCGCCATCTACATATTCCATTATGATATAAGGGGCGCCCCCCTTTGTCGTGCCGCCGTCAAACAAGCGGGCAATATGGGGATGGGTTAATTGGGCCAGCGTTTGTCTTTCAAGTTCGAACCGGGCGACTAATTTTTTTGATAAGACACCGTGTCTGATAACCTTGATCGCAGCCACATGGTCGAAATCATTGCTGACCCGTTCCCCCAAATAAACGGCCCCCATACCGCCCTGGCCGATAAGTTTGATAATCCGGTAGGCACCAATTTGCTCTGGCATGGCCGTATCATCAAGGGTTTCAAGTATTGCCCGCCCCGTATGCATGGCACTGCCGGAAAGTTGGTCTTGGTGCAATAATGAAAGTGCCCGGTCGCGCAGATCGGTGTCCGTTCCCGCCTGTTTATGTATCCAGCTTTCCCGTCGACCGGCTTTGTGTTTCAAAGCCGCTTCAAACAGCGCCAATGCCCGCCCGTCAAGATCATCAGATGGTGTTGTCATAACATGTGCCCCCAAGCCACAAATGGCTTTCTAACATAAAACCTTACTCTAATAAAGGCGTGAGAAGTGGGAGTTTTGGGTCAAAAAACTTTGAAAATAAAAAAGCGGACTTGCCAACGGCCCTTTCATAGGACAGAAACAATACGGGGAACATATGAGTATAGCTGATACATTAACGGTAAAAGACCTCCTGGACGCCTGGCGCAGCGGCGACGATGGCGCCCGCGAGCAATTGTTTGACCGCCTTTACACCGAGTTACGCAGAATTTCCGCATCCTTGCTCAGACGTGAAGGCGGGATTTCATTGACGACAGGAGATCTGGTCAATGAAGCGGTTATCCGCCTGATTGGATTGGAACAGATTGAATGGCAGGATAAAGCTCACTTTCTGGCACTGTCTGCACGGACGATGCGGCGGGTTCTGATCGATCACGCACGCAAAAAAGGAACAGACAAACGCCAGCACCAAAAAGTGACACTCGTGACCTATTTGATTGGTGGCAGTCAGGAAAGCGTGGATATCCATAATTTGGAAAATGCGCTGATGCGCCTACAAATCATTGATAAGGACAGAGCTAGGATTGTCGAAATGCGCTATTATGGCGGCTTGTCTCTTGAGGAAATCGCCGAAGTTATGAAGGTATCTCCGTCGACCGTTAAGCGCAGTTGGCGGGTGTCGCGCGCCTGGTTACTCAACGCGCTGGAAGAAGAACGCCAAAACGCTCAGCTTTGAGGCTTTAAACTGCGCATAAAAACTGCACGTCACATTTTGGTGCAAGCACAACTGCGGTCAACGGCCCCCCATAGCACGCGCCGGTATCCACATTGATCCGCCGCCCGCCAAGGGCAATATCCGGCTCGTCAGTTTCGGTTGGTGTATGGCCGTGAATAACCCGCATGCCTTCCAGATCAGGACTTTCCCATCGCTCGGGGTTAAAGAAAACACGCGACCTTGTCCACAACCGGATTTCATCGCTTTCATGGGGAAAAGTGTAGGGATCAATCCCCGCATGGACGAACACAAGCCCGGCCTCCTTATCCCAATGCAGGGAGGGCAAGGCCATTAGCCAGTTCAAATGTTTTTCGCTTGGTTCATTAAACCCGTGCGCCCGGTAACTGTTCAGCGTTTCTTTCCCCCCATTGTCAAGCCAGAGAGAATAGGCCCGTTTTTCGCCTGAAAAATAAGCGTCCAACATCAGCTGTTCATGATTGCCTTTGAGGTTAATCACCTTCACTTCAGATATTTTTTCCAATGCCATAATTGTTTCGATAACCTTGAAGCTATCTGGCCCCCGATCAATATAATCACCGAGATGAACAATTGTCTTGGCAGTATTGGGAAAGTTTTTCGCATGGTATCTGAAAATTCGTCCATGCAAAATCTGTAAGCTATCCGCCTGCCCATGAATGTCGCCAATGGCGTAATATACAGTTTCGTACACGTCTTAAGGGTCTCTTTTAATTGGTTGGCTGCGAAACACTATCAGATATAGATGCCAAGGCTAATGCCGATAGCTTCTGTGTTTGCAGGGTTAAAACTTCGCTTAATACCTTGACTACATAATTTTGAGTTTCAGGGAAAGGAGGAATGCCGTCGTATTTTTTTACAGCTCCCTCGCCCGCATTATAAGCGGCCAATGCCAATGGCAAATCATCATAGACCGTAAGGAGACGCGACAGCTCTGAGCTGCCGGCGCGGATATTTTCTTGTGGGTCATAAGCGTTTGTTAACCCATATCGGTCTGCCGTTGCCGGCATAAGCTGCATAAGACCTTGTGCACCCTTGTGCGAAACGGCGGCAGCGTCAAAGTTGCTTTCAATTTTTATAACGGCCTGAATGATTTCCGGGCTAAGATTGTCAAACTGCTGACCCATGGCCAAAATAAACGGCTTAACCGTAGCGATCCGTTCCGCTCTCCCCGACAATGGGGGCAAAGCCGGCACACGGGTCAGCGGTATTTCAGAGAGCAGTTTTTCAATTTCCGCTTTGCGCTGCTGGCGAAAATCCAACTTGGCCTCAGTGGTATAAACACCGTCTCCCTCAAGGGAAATAACTGTCGCCTGTGCCGTATTCATTCCAACAGCAAGACATAAAAAACTACCGAGTAAACAAGGTTTCCATTTGGACAGTGATAAATTTTTATACGGCATGTTTATACTGGATGGCGCTAATATAACGGCGCGACCCCTCCCTTTTTAGTTGAATAACAATGTCGATCATGTTGAAAACATAATCCTTAATTTCGTCCCGGCTTAACCCTAAATTGGCTTGTAAGACCATAAGCGAAAGTTGCTCAATCGCACCTGCCGGACTGTCAGCGTGCAAGGTGGAAATCGAGCCGGGGTGACCGGTATTGATAGCGCGCAGAAATGTGTAAGCTTCCTTGCCGCGCAACTCCCCCAATATAATCCTGTCTGGCCGCAAGCGCAAAGAGGCTTCAAGCAAATCCTGTATGGTGATCAAAGCTTTGCCTTGGTCACCCTTGGCGGCGATTAAGTTTAATTGATTGCCGTGCGGGGCGTTGACCTCGCGTGTATCTTCAATGGTAATGATCCGCTCATCATTTGGGATTTCCTGGAGCAGGGCGTTTAAAAACGTCGTCTTGCCCGTAGACGTGCCGCCGGAGATAATCATATTTTGCTGGTATTTGACGGCGAGGGACAGAAATTTCTGAATTTCGTTTTTCTTCAAACAATTGCGCAGCTCTTTTACGCTGCTATCCAACTCCATGTCTTTGCCGGTTTTGGTCATATCAAATGCGCCCTGTTTGGCATAGTCGTTCAGATTTAAATTGCGCAAAACCTGTTTTCGTATGGACAAGGCATAGCCATTAGGGGCGGCAGGCGGCGCAACAACCTGCACCCGCTCTCCGTCCGGCAAAGCGGCGGATAAAAGCGGTTTTTCCTCATTGATAAGTTGATCGGTATTGGCGGCAATTTGGCGGGCAAGCTGGGCCAATAGATCAGCGCTTAACTCTTTCACCTCAAATCTGGCCCTTGGCTCACCCGCCGCTTCAACCCATATTTCCCCGGGCAGGTTTACAGATATTTCCGATACATTCGGTTTATCGAGCCAAGGCCGTAAAGGCTCCAGATAACGCGAAAGATAATGTCCGCGTGCGCCTGCCATTAATTGGCCTTCAACGCATTGTGAAAACTGAGATCCCGTGCCACAAACACATTTATTCTTGTCCCCTGAGGCAATTTCTGCAGATCTATTAAAGGAGTCCGTCCCGCCTTGAATAATTGCAGATTGATTTTGCGTTGTATTTCCACCTTCAGCCAACACAGCTACGGTTGGCCCAATGATTGACAAAAGTGCCGCCGCGCCAAAACGTTGGAAGAAATGTGTGTTAACATCTCCGGTGAAACCGCTGCGCCCTA
>QIKS01000038.1 GCA_003233025.1 Hellea balneolensis
TTGTTTCTTGGCTCGACACCGGTTTATGAAAACGACTGGAACCGTTATCTTTGGGACGGGGCGGCGGTGGCGCAAGGGATTAATCCTTACGCTTATTCCCCGCATCAGATTTTAAATGCTTCGGATACGGCCGCGCCGCCGCTACAAAAGCTAAAGGCTTTGTCGGACGATAATGACGATTTTGTTGACCGGATAAATTACCAAAGCCTGACAACGATTTACCCGCCCGTCGCCCAAGCCGTCTTTGGCTTGGCTGCCTTGATAAAACCGTTTGACCTTAATGTTTTGCGGGCACTCTTTATCCTGATTGACGGTTTTACGGTGTGGCTTTTGCTTAAAACCTTGCGTCTTTATGGCCGCGCACCTCTTTGGGCTATGCTGTACCTGCTCAACCCGCTGGTGATTTACGCCGGGTTTAATGCGGTGCATATGGAAATAATTCTCCTGCCGTTTTTGCTGCTTTGTTTGCTATTGGTAAAAGCCCGCCCGCAATGGGCGGCGGCGGCGCTGGGGGTTGCGGCAGCGGTAAAATTATGGCCGCTCATATTGGCACCGATTTTGTTTCGCAGAGTGCGACGTAATATTGGTTTATATGTGCGCTGCGCCTGCATTGTCACGGCCGTGTTTTTACTGCTTAGCGCCCCGATCCTTTTAGCGCTCGGCGACAATAGCGGTCTGTCCACCTATGCACAGATTTGGCAGCGCAGCAGTTTCTTGTTTCCGCTTCTGGCGTCGGGCCTGGAAAATATCGGCTTGGAGGGCGCCGGGACGATTGCCCGCCTCATCGTGGCGGCAAGTTTAACCGGGCTGAGCCTCTGGTTGGGATTTGCCAAAAAGGGCGTGCCCAAAACATTGCCGGGAGCTTTGCTGGTCATGGTTTTGGCTTTGTTCTTGCTCTCCCCGACTGGGTATCCCTGGTATGGGTTGTGGTTTATTATTTATCTGCCCTTCGTGCCGTCTTACGGGGCGGCTTTCTTGCTCACCAGTCTTTCCCTATATTATGTGCGTTACGCATTTTGGGAGTTGGATAATTACGCCGCCTATACGCAGATCATTGTACCTTTGCAATTTGGTCTGCCTTTATTGGTATTGGCGGCGGCGGTGTATAAATATTACCGGTTTGACGGTGGCGTAAACCATGCGTGAACCTGTTATCAAAGTTGTCATTCCGGCCTTGAATGAGCAAGAGGCGATTGGCAAGGTCATCAGCGAAATCCCGACGCAGATTGACCAGATCATTGTGGTTGATAATGGATCAACCGACGACACCGCCGCCGTCGCAAAAGCGGCAGGGGCGCGAGTTGTTGGCGTACCAATTGCCGGCTATGGCCGGGCTTGTTTGGCCGGGATTGCCGCGGCGCAGCCTTGCGATATCATTGTATTTCTGGACGGAGATGCCTCTGATTATCCTGAGGACATGCCCGCATTGCTCCATCCCATTTTGCAAGACAAGGCTGATCTGGTCATTGGCTCGCGCTGCTTGCGTGTGGAGAGGGGCGCTCTGACCACACCGCAACGCTTTGGCAATGCTTTGGCTTGCTGGCTGATGGCGCGGATTTGGGGCGGACAATTTACCGACCTTGGCCCGTTTCGCGCTATCCGCACGGAGGCCTTATCGGCCCTGAACATGAGCGCTCCAACATTTGGCTGGACGGTTGAAATGCAAGTGCGGGCTCTCAAGCAGGGCCTTAAATGCGCCGAAGTGCCAGTGCGTTATAAAAAGCGGATCGGTAAATCGAAAATATCTGGTACGGTGTCCGGCGTTGTCTTGGCGGGTATTTATATACTTGGCACTATTGCTCGCGAAGCGTTTCGCCGCAGACCTTAAGGACATATAGCATTGCCGCTAAAAGATGTTTCGACAAAATCTACACCTTAAAGAAGAATCGCAGGTTGAAAACAAGGCAAAAACACCCGCGCTTTAGCAATCAACAGGCGTATTTTGCCAGATATGAGTTTGCAGCGTTATTGAAAGAGGTAAGCTGCGTTTTTTTTATAAAAAAAATCCAATATTTTTTTTTCGAGCCAAGCCCTTATAAAATCTCGTTTTTTTAAAATCCACCTGTCGTTAACCTTGATTTTTAACTGGTTATTAACATAAAACTTGTCTTGATTGGCACACAAGGTATTGACGAAATGATGGAGATGGGCACTATATGTAGTGCGAAGACCAAATGGTTCTCCAAACATTGACAAGCTAAAAACGGTTTTTTGATCAAAAAACTGTGCGGGGGCTCTGTCACTTGAAAAATTGATACTTGTACGGCAAATCAAAAGATTTGTCTGGATTTAGATCGGGGAAAATAAATGTCAGAAAAAACGGCTGTGCGGATCACAAAAACCAAGACAACTTCCACCAACAACACACACATTGATCCGAGGCAGTCAGAAATTTCTGAGGCAAGCAGCCCGTCTTTGCAATTGGTCAAACGGGTTAAAATTGATCGCAGCCGCGATGCCTTGCTTACTGATTTTGGCAAAACCACCATGATTGACCGGTATCTTCTGCCCGAAGAAAGCTACCAGGATATGTTTGCCCGGGTGGCAGAGGTTTATAGTGATGACGAACACCATGCCCAGCGGATTTACGATTATATGTCCCAACTTTGGTTCATGCCGGCCACGCCGGTTCTCTCTAATGGCGGCGCCGGGCGCGGCCTGCCGATTTCGTGTTTCCTCAATGCGGTCGATGACAGTCTGGACAGTATTGTAAATTGCTGGACGGAAAATGTCTGGTTGGCATCTAATGGCGGCGGCATTGGCACCTATTGGGGCAATGTGCGTTCTATCGGTGAGAAAATTGGCCGGGCCGGCGAAACATCGGGAATTATTCCGTTTATCCGGGTGATGGACAGTTTGACATTGGCCATTTCCCAAGGCTCCCTGCGCCGGGGTTCGGCCGCAGTTTATCTGGATGTTCACCATCCTGAAATCGAGGAATTTTTGGAAATCCGCAAACCAAGCGGCGACTTTAACCGCAAAAGCCTCAACCTCCATCACGGGCTTAATATCACCGACGAATTTATGCACGCCGTGCGCGACGGCGCAGAATTTGGCCTGCGCTCGCCAAAAACGGACAAAGTGATCAGAACGATCGATGCCCGCAAATTGTGGCAGAAAATTTTGGAAATGCGCCTGCAAACCGGCGAGCCTTATATGGTGTTCTCCGACACGGTCAACAAAGCTCTGGCCACCCACCAAAAAGAGCAAGGACTGCGGGTACAACAATCCAATCTTTGCGCTGAAATTATGTTGGCGACCGGCAAAGATAAATACGGCAAACAGCGCACAGCCGTGTGCTGCCTGTCCTCGGTCAATGCTGAAAAATTTGATGAATGGAAAGACGACGAAAACTTCATCGAAGACATTATGCGGTTTTTGGACAATGTGTTGCAGGACTATATTGATCGTGCGCCAGAAAAAATGGCCGACGCGGTTTATTCGGCCATGCGCGAGCGTTCCGTTGGCCTTGGTTTGATGGGTTTTCATTCCCTGTTGCAATCCAAAAACATTCCTTTTGAAAGCGCCATGGCCAAAGCCATTAACACGCGTCTGTTCAAACATATCCGCAAAGGCGCAGACGCCGCCAGTGTCAAGCTGGCCCATGAGCGCGGTGCCTGCCCGGACGCCGCCGACGCGGGCATGATGGCGCGCTTTTCCCACAAGCTGGCCGTCGCCCCGACCGCGTCGATCTCGATCATTTGCGGCGGTACATCGGCCGGCATCGAGCCGATCCCGGCCAATATCTACACCCATAAAACCCTGTCCGGTTCCTTCACTGTGCGCAATATCCATTTGGAAACCCTCTTGGAAGAAAAAGGCCTCAACACCGAAGAAACCTGGTCAAGCATTTTGGAGCAAGAAGGTTCAGTTGCCCATCTTGAAGGCCTAAGCGACGACGAAAAAATCGTGTTTCGCACCGCCTTTGAGCTGGATCAACGCTGGATTATCGAACTGGCCGCCGACCGCGCCCCTCTGATTTGCCAAGCCCAGTCCCTCAATATTTTCATCCCCGCTGATGTCAATAAATGGGATTTGCACATGCTGCATTGGAGTGCCTGGGAGAAGGGCGTAAAATCCTTATATTATTGCCGCTCCAAATCCGTCCAGCGCGCCTCTTTCGCCGGCTCCAGCAATGACAATGCTTTAAGCGAGATGGAAAAATCCATGCAAAAAGCCGCCCCGACAGATTACGACGAGTGCATTGCTTG
>QIKS01000260.1 GCA_003233025.1 Hellea balneolensis
TGCGCTACGCTTCGGCACCTCCCCCGTAAACGGAGGAGGAATAAGCTTTGTTTTGTGTTGTCCCTAAAGAGACTATCCGCACGCCCCCGGTGCCGAACGCAGTGAGGCAAGCCCGACCGGGCGCCGCGCGAATGCGCGCCCCTTCGGAGGCGTGAGCGCAGCGAACTTGCCGTGAGATATATACAAGATATATAAAAACAAGAGGCGAGGAGGGCCTTAGGCCCGACCGGGAATGCAAAAATGGTGGCCGAACCTGGATTTGAACCAGGGACACACGGATTTTCAATCCGTTGCTCTACCAACTGAGCTATTCGGCCTTAAGTGCGCAAATCATTGCGACTGAGGCGGCGTTATAAGGGAAGGGCTTTACCCTGTCTATGCGAAAAACCTTCTAATATAATATTTTTGAGATTTTTGCATATTACTCGCGTCCACATCTTTTAGTGTAGGAAGAACGTAGAGCCGATTGTTTTCTCTGCTCCTTGGTTTGGAAAACTGTTGTTATGACATCATTAGACTTATTGAATGGCCCTTTGGTATTAAACAACAAATCCTGGTTTCGAGGTTTCACAGACTGGAGCAAGTCCTGGCAGGATTTATTGGCATAGGTGGCCTTATCCTCAGCGGTAATAACGCAGCCACTCAGGGCAAAGCTGCTGATTAATAGCGGGAAAACAAATTTTGTGTATTTCATCATATTCATAGCCATAGCTCATTACTCCCCTATCTAATGCATCAATAGATTGGGTTTGTATAATTACAAATCTATCACATTTTACCGTGATTTTCTTCTTTGCAATTGCGAGCGATTTGCATTAAGGGTGAGGGGAAATGGGAAGAGCATGAACACACAGACATCTATAGCAGATTTGGCCAAGCA
This sequence comes from Hellea balneolensis, assembly GCA_003233025.1. Lineage (GTDB taxonomy): Bacteria > Pseudomonadota > Alphaproteobacteria > Caulobacterales > Maricaulaceae > Robiginitomaculum_A > Robiginitomaculum_A balneolensis_A. The sequence continues at coordinate 881 of QIKS01000260.1, forward strand.
AAGCCTGGCCCGTATTACCGGGTTTTTGGTCGATGATCCCCATACGGAAACTCGGTTTCGCGAAATTGGTTTTGCTGAGGGGGATGTTGTTGAAGTGTTGCACCGGGGGCTGTTTGGCGGCTCTCCGATTAATATCAGGTTGCACGGCACATCAATCGCTATGCGGCCCCGCGAAGCCCGGATGATTATTGTCCGCAGATTGAGCGATAAGGATTAGGGCGTGTCTAATATAACCAGAATGGCTCTGATCGGCGCGCCCAATTGTGGCAAAACATCTTTGTTTAATGCGCTTACGGGCGGGCGGGCGAAAGTGGCCAATTATCCGGGGGTTACGGTTGAGTATTCCAAAGGGTTTTACGAAAGCCGGGGCGGGGAGCGCGTTGAGCTGATTGATTTGCCCGGTGTTTACGGCGATTGTGGCCATAGTGCCGATGAGCGGGTGACCATTGATGCCATTCATGGACGGCTTGAGGGCGAAAAAGCGCCAGACGGGCTGATCATCGTCATGGACGCTGCCCATATCCAAACCCATTTGCACAATGTATTGCAAGCGAAAAACTACGGCCTGCCCATGGTGATGGTGCTGAACATGATGGATATGGCAGCGCGCGACGCGGTGCAAATTGATATTGAAACCTTGTCAAAAGAGCTGGGCATGCCGGTTGTGCCTTGTGTTGCCGTTCGGGCAACGGGCAGAGAGGCATTGACCCGGTTTTTAGATACGTGGATTGGTGAATTGGCCGGGCAAGATGCTCGCCCTAACCCACATAAGGAAACTGATAATAACGCCTTGAAAATATTGCAAGAACAGGCGCGTGTCATTACCGCCAAAACCGTCAGTGTCCCCAAGGTGCAAAACCGTTCTGCCCGACTGGATAATATTTTCTTACATCCGGTATTTGGCGTTTTGATCTTGGCATTTATCCTGTTGGTAATGTTTCAGGCGGTCTATGCCTGGTCTGGCCCGGCCATGGACGGTATTGAAAGCTTGACCGGCCAATTTGGTGGTTTTGTCGGCTCGTTCTTGCCAGATGGCTGGGTTAAAGCCCTGCTGGTTGACGGGATTATTGCCGGCGTTGGTGCTGTCATCGTGTTTTTGCCACAGATTTTGATTTTATTTGCCTTTATTTTGGCTTTGGAAGCGTCGGGTTATATGGCGCGGGCGGCGTTTTTGGTTGATACTCTCATGGCCAAAGTTGGCCTGAGCGGTCACGCTTTTATCCCGCTTTTATCCAGTTTTGCTTGTGCAATCCCCGGCATTATGGCGGCGCGCACCATTGAGAACGAGAAAGACCGGCTGACCACCATCATGATTGCGCCGCTGATGACCTGCTCGGCGCGACTGCCCATTTACATCATCATTATCGGTGCTTTTATCCCCGATAGCCGGGTGGGAGTGTTTAATCTGCAAGGCTTGGTGATGCTGGCTCTCTATGTTCTTGGCATTGTTTTTGCGCTTCTGGCGGCTTGGGTATTGAAGAAAACCATCACCAAAGGCCGGGTGCCGCCTTTATTGTTAGAACTGCCCAGCTATAAATTACCGTCGCCGAAAGATTATCTGCTTGGCCTATGGCAACGGGCGATGATTTTCATGACGCGGGCCGGGCGGATTATCCTGCCGGCCTCGATCATTGTCTGGTTTTTATCCACCTACCCTAATAATGACGGCAATATTCAAAACAGTTTTGCTGGGATGTTGGGCCGCGCCCTGGAGCCTATTTTTGCCCCGATTGGCTTTAATTTGGAAATGGTTATCGCCCTGATCCCGGCCATGGCTGCCCGCGAAATCGCCGTTTCAACTCTGGCTATCGTTTACAATACGGGCGGGGAAGATGTTGGCTTGGCCTTGGCGGCGGATTGGTCACTGGCCATGGCGCTGGCTTTCCTTGCCTGGTTTGTCTTTGCCCCGCAATGCCTGTCAACACTGGCGGTAACCCGTAAGGAAACTAATAGTTGGAAATGGCCTTTATTTATGTTTGGCTATTTATTTGTTTTGGCTTACGCCGCTGCCGGGATTACCTTTTGGTTGGCACGAGCAGCGGGGTTATAATATTATGACATTTTTAGGTAAAAATATATCAGACGATTTTTCTGTCAGCGCCCAAATATTTCCCGACCAAATCCTGGCGATTAAAAAAGCGGGCTATAAATCCGTCATTATCAACCGTCCTGACGGGGAAGGTCCGGATCAACCACTGGCCGCCGAGATTGTAAAATTAGCCAGTGAGGCTGGCCTGGAAGCCGTTTATATCCCTATGACGCCGGGGCAATTACCCGCCGAGCTTATCGCTGCTACGGCCGATGCCTTCGCCGCATTGCCCAAACCCATTTTGGCTTATTGTGCCTCTGGTACGCGCTGCGCCATGTTGTGGGCGCTGGTTAATGCGCCTAAATTAGGGGTGGACGGCGTTATATATGCAACCTCGTCATGGGGTTATGATTTGGAGCAAATCCGCCCTTTGCTCGAAGCTATTATCTCCAAACAAAAATAATCCTTTGTTATTAGCTGTGATTTCGTTTATTCTGTCTTGGAATAGGCGAGTGAGCGCAGTTTTGCGACCAGCCAGAAAGTAGAGAAAAAATGCCGGAGGCAACCAGTTTTGGCTCTGTAGCTGATCCTGCAAGCAGTGCAGGTAGGCGACAGCGTCCTCATGAGCGTTCCCGCACGGGCTGCAAGAAAGGCCACAAGAAGGACCGCAAGAAGGGCCGCAAGCCGAAATATTACGGTGTCATTGATCTTGGCACCAATAATTGCCGTTTGCTGATTGCCCGCTCCTTGCCGGACGGTTTTCAAGTGGTCGATTCCTATTCAAAAGTTGTGCGTTTGGGGGCAGGGCTTGCCCGCACTGGTCGCATGGCGGACGCCAATATGGACGCCGCGGTTGAGGCCATAAAAATATGTGCCGACAAGATGAAAGACAAATCGGTGCAGCGTTGGCGTTGTATCGCCACCCAAGCCTGTCGGCAGGCGGAAAACGGCGATATCTTCCTCTCCAGGGTTAAGCGCGAAACCGGACTGGCATTTGAAACCATTTCGCCGCGGGTTGAGGCCCGTCTTTCGGTCATGGGGTGTTTGAATTTACTGGACCCTGACAAAGACGTTGCTCTTGTCATAGATATTGGCGGCGGATCAACCGAGCTGGCCTGGGTTGATATACGCCGCTTTAACCGGACAGACGAGAGCCAACGCATGCACCGCCCGCCGATAAGTGCCTGGGTATCTTTGCCGGTTGGCGTGGTCAGTTTAAGCGAATTATACCCCGAAGACCCCGAGGCGGGAGAAGCGGCGAGAACGGCATGGTATGAGGATATGAAAAACCATGTTCGGATTTTCCAAAACTTTCCAGGAAGGCCGTGGGCATTTGGTTGGCACATCTGGCACGATTACCAGTCTGGCCAGCGTCCACCTACGAATGCCGTTTTATCAGCGCAATAAAATCGACGGCATATGGATGGCCAGCTCCGATGTCATGGATACGGCGCAGCGTCTGAGCCAGATGTCTCTTAAGGCCCGTCAGAAAGTTCCGTGTATTGGCGAAGACCGGGCCAGCATGTTAACGGCCGGGTGTGCGATCATGGATGTTATTTATGAGTTGTGGCCAGCCGATAGAATTCGCATCGCAGACCGGGGCCTGCGCGAAGGCATGTTGATGGGGCTGATGAATAAATCCCAGATCAAACAACAAACAAAGCAGCCACCCCGCCCCGATCATC
>QIKS01000137.1 GCA_003233025.1 Hellea balneolensis
CGGGTGGCGGTCATATTTCGTATAGGCGCTGACCCGTTTTTTAAGGTTTTTCGCCTTGCCAACATAAAGCAAAACCCCGTCTTGGTCGAGCATTCTGTAAACGCCAGGCTTGCCCGACAAGGTATTGACATAGGCCAGAATCCGCTCAGGCCCGTGTTTGTGTTTAGGGGCAGCCCCGCCCATGTCTTTGGCCTTAGTCATGCCTTTGGCCTTAGTCATGTCTTTGGACAGTGACACTAACCCCGGCGGCTTGCGCGTTAATCAAGGCATGGGGTTTAGCAATGCGCACGCTAGCAGCGCAGACGCGGGCGTCCGCCTCCAAAGCCCAGCGGGCAATGCGCACGGCCAAGGTTTCAACCAATTGCACATGGGCTTCTTGCGCCAACTCCGCTGCTCTCGTAGCCACCAATGCATAATCCAAAGTTTCGTTTAACCGGTCATCTTGGGGCGGCGGCATATCTCCCATGTCCAGCTCAACATCAATGATGATCGCTTGCGTTGTTTCATATTCATGGGGGTGGACGCCGATGGACGCCTGAATTTCCAAACCGGAGACGAATATTTTTGTTGTGGTTGCGTGGGGCATATCTGTCCTGATGCTAACGTAAATGCTCGCCGCCATCGACGGCGATCATTTGTCCGGTAACGGTTTTAGCGGCTAAAAGATAGCGCACGGCTTGTAAAATTTCACGTGGCGGCGAGCCTGTTTTAAGGGGTGTCTTGTCGACGTCCGCCTTAAACTCCGCTTCCGACTGGTGGATGTTTTTCAGGCTGGGCCCGGGGCCGATTGCACAGACGCGAATATGGGGGGCAAATGCAAGAGCCATGGTTTGCGTCGCCGTTAACAGAGCTGATTTCGACAAGGAATAAGTGAAATAATCCGCCTTGGTTTTTAAGACACGCTGATCAATCATATTGATAATAACGCCGTCCTGTCCGCCTGGCAATTGCCCGGTAAAATCTTGCGACAAACGCAAAGGAGCTTTCAGATTGGCATCAAAATGATGATCAAACCCGCAAGCGGTAAAATCACCGGCCAGGTCGGGCGCGAATGTGGATGCGTTATTAATGAGCGCGTGTAGGGGCGTCCCCAATTTGGTAATTGTGCGCGCAATCAATGTATTGCGCTGGTCAGGGACGTTTAAATTGGCGTTGACAATCACCGCCGCGCCGCCGTCCGCCTCGATGTGTTGGGCCAGTTTTTGAGCGCGCCCCTGTGAGCGGTTATAGTGGATAGCCACCCGCCAGCCATCTTTGGCTAGACCAAGGGCCAGCGTCCGTCCAATACGGACGGCGGCACCTGTTATCAATACGGATTTTTGCATAAGCGATCCGAAGCAAAATTATAAGGGCGGCGGCCCCGCGCCGACGATATCACGGGCGATAGCCGCCATGTACAAAATATAAGCCCCCAAAAACACCATGCCGGTTTTGCGGCCAATCGGCCTTCTGCTCAAAATATAAACTGTCAGCGCGATAATCGTTGCCAACATCACCCAGATATCAAAGACCATAAACTGGTCAGGAACTGTCACAGGGCCAACCAAGGCGGCAGCGCCGAGAACGGCGAACAGATTAAATACATTCGAGCCTAGAATATTCCCGATAGCCACGTCCGTTTGTCCGCGCCATGCGGCGACAATAACCGTGGCCAGCTCGGGCAATGACGTGCCAATAGCGACGATTGTCAGGCCGATAAGGGCCTCGCTCACCCCAAAGCCTTGAGCGATTTTTATGGCATTATCGACAATCATATCCCCGCCGAGAGCAAGTCCGACAATACCAAATGCAATGAAGGCCGCGATCATGGTTGCGGTTTTGGGCAGTCCGCTCATATCGTCAATTTCGGCCATATCGGTAAGGGCCGGATCGTCGCTGCCACTTTTGGCTAGACCGAACATCCATATGAGATAGATAATAATCCCGCCAAATAAAATCCCGCCCTGCCACATTTGTAACGGCCCCGGCACAAGCATGAGGGCAATAGCGATGACGGTCGCAACCACGGCAATTGCGCAATTGCGCGCTACGCCCGGCACATTAGTTGGGATGGTCAAGATAAGTGCGGGTACGCCCAGCACCAGTAAAACATTGGCAATATTAGAGCCAATAACATTACCAATAGCCAGTTCGCTCACCCCGCCCAATACCGCTTGTATACTGACGACCAACTCTGGCGCAGATGTACCAAATGCGACGATTGTCAAACCAACGATTAGCGGTGGCACGCCCCATTGACGCGCCAATGCAGCAGCGCCGCGCACCAAAAAATCACCCGCCAAAAGCAACAAGATAACCCCGGCAGCGAGTATGAGAAAACTAATTAACATGGAGGTTCAACCCCCTTGCTTACGCAAAACGCTTAAATTCGATCAGGTTCAACCCACCAAAGACAATGGCAAAGAGTGCGAATGTAAATAAGGCCGGGTCCATGGTAAACAGCCCAAAAACTGATACGCCTGCTTGGGTAAGTCCTGTAATAAACGTCATAATATCCTCATAACGGGTTAAAAAATAAAAGATTCTGCACCGTCTATACAGTGCCCACCCCCATACGCCAAGAGACTTCATGGCTCCGGGCTTGTCTTTTCGTCTCCTTTGGTCTTTTATGGGGCTTGGGGAGGGTTTTTGATGGCAAAAATATTAGGATTGGGCGGCGTTTTTATCAAATGCAAGGACACCAAAGCCTATCAGGATTGGTGGAAAACCCATATGGGCGTGACCATATCCGAATATGGCTCCATGGATTGGCCAAGTGACGGCAAAGCTTTTACCCTGGTCAGCCCGTTTAAGCATGATAGCGAATATTTCGATCCCTCAAAAGAACGCTTCATGATTAACCTACGGGTTGATGATGTGCCAGCCATGCTGGAAAAAGCCCGCAAAGGCGGCGCAGAAATCATCGGCGAGGCATTGGACGAGGGATATGGAGTGTTTGGTTGGTTTTTAGACCCGGAAGGTGTAAAGATAGAGCTATGGCAGGATAAATCTTAAATCAAAGGAGAAAATTATGTTTGGTGCTATTCAATTTGCAAAAATCGCCGGGCGCAAGCTTGGCGGTATGTTTAAGGGCAAAAAGGGTAAAGAAACCCTTGAAAAACGAGTCAGTGATTTGGGGTTGAGCGGCGAGGGTGTTGATATCCATGTTGATGACGCAGGTAATGTTACGGTCAAAGGCAGTGCAGTTTCCCAAGAAATGAAGGAAAAAATCATTCTGGCGGTTGGTAATGTTGCTGGTGTCGGCGAGGTCAATGACGAGATTAAGGCCGAAGACAGCGGCATTGCATCACAATTACACGCCGTGGTCAGCGGGGAATCATTATGGGTGATCTCCAAGAAATATTACGGCAAAGGGTCGCGTTATATGGAAGTTTTTGAAGCCAATAAGCCGATGCTTTCCCACCCTGACAAAATTTATGTTGGCCAAATGCTGCGTATTCCAGCCGATAGTGCGGCCTAAAGACAAAACGGATGAAGTTCGCCAGAGAGAGAAAAGACAAACTTCATCCACTTTGCGACGTGAACTGTCAGCCACACCCTTCGTATTTTAAGGGTTTTGGTGGCTAATCCCGGGGAGGAGTAGACAGCGGGGACACACGCAGCTACCCTTATAAAGGACGGCGTTGAACCCTTCCTGAACGGCTTTGCCACAATTTCGCCACAATTGGGGTGATTCCCATTTGCGGTGATTACCCATTGAAATGCGCGTTTACATCCTCGTAGCGGGGCGCGCAAAAAGAGCTGGTGAGAGGGCGGGAGAGCGAATTTTCCGCCAGCCGCATAAAAGGTGGAAATACCTGTACCTTAGTGCTAGTAACGAAGATATTAGTGTGCTACCCAGCCGCCCGAAAGTCAGGTAGGTCTTGAAATTTTGTTTCAGGCTCCTCACATTCGGTAATGATACAATCGCCACCTATGGCTAATTAAAGGAATATCATATGTCAGACGTATTAAGTCGCGTTACAAAAATGGTTGTTGAGCATCTCGACATTGAAGAAGATAAAGTTACACAAAAAGCAAATTTTATTGATGATCTCGGTGCGGATAGCCTGGACAATGTTGAGCTGGTTATGGCTTTTGAGGAAGAATTCGATATCGAAATTCCTGACGACGCTGCGGAAACCATTCAAACTGTTGGTGACGCTGTTAAATTTATCACCGAAGCTACGGCCGTAAATGCGTAGGGTTGTTGTCACAGGGCTGGGACTTGTTACGCCAATTGGTTGCGGCGTCGCCCATGCTTGGGACAATCTGTTAAAATCTCAATCCGGCGCAGGCCGGATTGAGCATTTTCAGGCCGATGATTTGGC
>QIKS01000292.1 GCA_003233025.1 Hellea balneolensis
CCGCCTTCCCTCCGTGGCAGGGTAGGTTTAGGGCTCTTGCCCTATAACCGTGAAGCCCGTGAACGGGCGAATGCCACAGGCATTCGAAAAAGAATAAAGTGAGGGTTTCTGTTGCCAGCTACCCTCGGAGCCCGCCTAGCCGTCTGAAGGGCTAGGAGTTAAAGGCGAATAAACTCGCACTGCTTACGCAGCGAGAGCAAACTCTTCAGTATTGTTGTCATTTGCAACTACTGTAATTGGGCATTTATCGGTGCCCACACGAACGAAAGCTAACGTCTTTAGACATCTGTCGATCCTATTTCGGCCCCGTCAGAAAGAACGTCGATTTCGTCCTTTGTGGTGGAGCCGCCGGGTACCGCCCCCGGGTCCAGCCTGCTTATTGCACGCGCGTTTATCGTCATAGCTGGCAAGCCAGCCCCCCCAATATAAGCGATTGTGCGTAAATTGAAAGATAAGTTTTAAAATTATTGTATTGTCGCTTCCCACGGCCCTCGCTTTTATATACAAGCCATGCCAATAAAAGGTGACGATAAGTCGGGGCGGCCTGCGCGAATTTGTGTGAGGATCCATGAGCAATGATGATACAATACGCAATGCGGTCATGAAAAGCCTCATGGCGCTGGGGCCTGTCAGGGATACGGCATTTTACTCGGCGCTTTTTCAAGAACATGCCCCTGAGAAATTCGCCCTGATTATCATTGATCCCAGATGTTTGAAAAACCCGCTTTTGGACGCTTTTCTCAGCAGTATCAAAATTCTTGCAGATTTGAACCTGACACCGATTTTACTGGTCGGGGCGGTTGGCGGTGAGCATATTGATGCCCAATTTCAATCAGGGCGCCTGTTTCGTGAGCTTGAAGCCATTGGGGTTATTTCAGGGAAACTTGATTGTGCTTCTTATCAATTGCTCAACAGTGTGCGCAGATTGGTACAAACCCGGCGTATTCCGGTATTGCAAATGACGGAAGCGGCTGGCGGGTTTGATCTGCCTCAACTTATTGGTGAATTGGCGCCGGCAAAGGTTATCTTCCTGCAACCTTCTGGGGCGATCAGGATCAAGGGCCAGCGTATTGCTGTGGTTAATATTGATGAGGTTGACCGGGAAATTGATAGATCCTTACTCAGCTTGGGGCAAAACCGGTTCATTGATATGGTCAAAGAACTTGCGAGCCAAACGGATTATCGCTGTACCTATGTTATCGCTTCGCCGCTTAATCTTCTGGGTGAATTATTTACGATTAAGGGGTCGGGGACTATGTTGCGGCGCGGTGCGAAAATCCTTTCGCGTACAAGCCTTAAAAATATTTCCAATTTTAAGCTTAAAGCCTCTATGGAGAGCGCTTTTGATGGAACCCTTGTTTCTGATTATTTAGACAGGCCCTTTACATTCCTGGTTTTGGAGGAAAATTACCGGGCCGGGGCGATCATGACGCAATTGGCTGGGCTGTCCTATCTGAGTAAATTTTGGGTGGCAAAAGAAGCTCAAGGCGAGGGTGTTGCTCATGATGTTTGGCAGAAAATAATCGAGAAAAAAACGGCTTTTTTCTGGCGTTCAAGAAAAACCAATCCCTTTAATGATTGGTACATGAAAATGTGTGATGGTATGCAAATTAGTGGGGATTGGCGTGTGTTTTGGAAGGGGCTTGATGCTCCGGAAATCCCAGCTGCAATTTTGGCTGCCGCTAATACCCCCATTGATTTCGAAGAACTTGACTTTGAAGAGCTGGATTTCGAAGAACAAGAAGATTAAAACGGGCCGGGGAAAATATGGAAAACTCAAACACATCAAGCGGTAAAAACCTTGTGCGCATTTCAAGCCATTTTGATGGGGGGAATATTCGCTGTCTTTGCGCGGCGAACCCGGACAATATCCGGCTTGAGATTAAAAAAGACGAAGGCTCTGATTTCTATCAATGGTTTTATTTCAGGCTGACAGGCGGGGCGGGAGAAAACTTCCGACTGGTCATCGAAAATGCGCAAGGCGCCAGTTATGTGGACGGCTGGGAAGGCTATGCTGCGCGGGCGTCTTATGACCGGGTTAACTGGTTTTTGGTGCCAACTATTTATGAAGACGGGCAACTTGTTATTAGCCATAAACCTGAACATAACAGCGTTTACTATGCTTATTTCGCGCCTTACTCCCAGGAAAGACATGCGGATTTAATCGCCCGGGCCCAGCAAGACAAGCGGGTTTGCGCATCTGTGTTGGGCCTCACTCTCGATGGTCAAGATTTGGACCTTTTGACGATTGGAGCCCCGTCAAAAGATAAGAAAGCCATGTGGATTACGGCGCGCCAGCACCCTGGCGAGATTATGGCCGAATGGTGGGTTGAAGGCTTCCTGAACAGATTATTGGATGAAACGGACGCCGTTTCTCAAACACTGCTTGAAAAATGTGTGTTTTATGTGGTGCCCAATATGAACCCGGATGGTTCACGCCGTGGCCATTTGCGGACCAATGCTTACGGCGCGAATTTGAACCGCGAATGGGGCGTCGCCACACCGCAGCGCAGTCCTGAAGTCCTCTATGTTACCGATATGATGGACGATATAGGCGTTGATTTTTCTCTTGATGTGCACGGGGACGAGGCCCTGCCTTACAACTTTATTGCCGGCGCGGAAGGTGTGCCGAGTTTCACTCAGAAAGGGCAGGTGCTGTTGGATGATTTTTTGGCAGCCTATAAAAAATCCAGCCCTGAATTTCAAACCGTACACGGTTACGGGATTTGTCCGCCAGGCAAGGCGACTTTGACCATGTGTACCAATTATGTTGCCGAGGTTCATGATTGCTTGGCCATGACTTTGGAAATGCCGTTTAAGGATAATGCTAATGCGCCTGACGCCAAATATGGCTGGTCGCCAGCCCGCAGTCAAAAACTGGGCGCGGACATTTTAGAGGCCATATTGGCGGTTGTGGACGATTTATAGGTTTTTTGAGCCGGCGAATCGTTTATATTGCGCCCATGAAACAATATCATGATTTACTGAAGCGGATTATGGACGACGGCGTTGACCGCTCTGACCGGACGGGTGTGGGGACACGCGGGGTCTTTGGTCACCAAATGCGGTTTAATCTGGCTGATGGTCTGCCGGTAATAACGACGAAGAAATTACACTTAAAATCGATCATTCACGAATTGATCTGGTTTTTGCAAGGCAGCACCAATATAAAATATTTACAAGAAAATGGTGTGAAAATCTGGGACGCATGGGCCGATGAACAAGGCGACCTTGGCCCGGTTTACGGCAAGCAATGGCGCAAGTGGGAAACGCCGGACGGGCGCGTGGTTGACCAAATGAGCAATGTGGTCGCCGCGATCAAAAACGATCCATATTCCCGTCGTCATATCGTCTCGGCTTGGAACCCGGCTGAGGTCGACCAAATGGCGTTGCCGCCTTGTCATTTGTTGTTTCAGTTTCATGTCGGCGGCGGAAAATTATCCTGCCAGCTTTATCAGCGCAGCGCAGATGTGTTTCTCGGCGTGCCGTTTAACATCGCCTCCTACGCCGTCCTAACCCATATGGTCGCGCAAGTTTGCGAGCTTGAAGTCGGTGACTTTGTCATGAGTTTGGGCGATGCCCATATCTATCAAAATCATTTTGAGCAGGTGCAAGAGCAGCGCTTACGAAGTCCGCGGCCGCTACCGAAAATAACATTAAATAAAGGCGTTAAGTCTTTGTTTAATTTCAAATTTTCTGATGTCAATATCGACAATTACGATCCTCATCCGCACATTGCAGCCAAGGTCGCGGTTTAGGATTTATTTCGCTCCCGGCGCGTCAGCAACCACCAAATTACCACGGCGCCGAGCATTTTACCGGCGATGGACATGACGACATTGGGCAGGGTCAATTGATCATCTCTGATCATTTCTGCGCCGTAAAGAAATATGGTTGTATCCAAGGGCGCAGCCAAGGCGCTGGACAGCAAGACCCGGGTGGACAATTGGTATTTGGAAAATGTGAACAAGGCCCAATCGACAATTTCGGAAATGGCAAAAGCCGCCCCGCTGGCCAAGGCCAGCTCTGGCCCGGCGGCCAATGCGGTGAGGCCGAGTGCGACCATCATGGCAATCAGCACTTCATGGCCGATTTCGCGCTGGGCAAAGTCGCGCACGACCAAAACCAGTCCGGTGATTATGGTGACCGGGTTAAACGCCCATCCGGGA
>QIKS01000067.1 GCA_003233025.1 Hellea balneolensis
TCAACGCTTTACAGCCTGCAGAGGTTTCCAAAGTTGTCATGGACGAAGAAGAAAACCGCATTGAAATCGTTGTTGCCGACGATCAATTGTCCCTGGCTATTGGTCGGCGCGGACAAAATGTGCGCCTTGCTTCACAATTGTCCGGTTGGGCCATTGATATTATGAACGAAGAGCAAGAAAGCGAACGTCGCCAGAAAGAATACACCCAGCGGGCCGAGTTGTTTATGGGCGCCCTTGATGTGGACGAGATGATTGTTCAATTGCTGATCGCGGAAAGCTTTGAGACTTTGGAAGAAGTTGCTTATGTCGCCCCTGAAGAACTTTCTTCCATTGAAGGGTTTGACGTGGAAACGGCGCAAGAACTACAAACACGCGCCCGCGAATTTTTGGAAAAACAAGCCAAAGAACAAGACGCGGCGCGCAAGAAAGCCGGCGTTGAAGACGCGGTGCTGGAGTTGGAAGGTGTCACTTTGGCTATGGCCGTTGCTTTCGGTGAAAACGAAATTAAAACCGTGGAAGACGTGGCCGGGATGATCCCTGACGATCTGCGCGGTTATAATGAGGAAAAAGACGGCGAACGCATCCATGAAGACGGTATTTTGGAAAGCTTTGCTCTGTCCGCTGATGAAGCACAAAATATGATCATGCAAGCCCGCGTCACCGCAGGCTGGATTGACGCTGCTGATCTTCTGCCAACAGAAGAAGAAGTGGATGAAGCGGCGCTAGCGGCAGAGACACAAGAGAAAAAAGACGCCGCGCCAACAGCCAAGGACGTGTTTGGATGATCGCTGAGGCCACCACGAAACACCGTCCAAGAGACGGCCATAAAATCCGGGAGCGTACCGATATTGCATCGGGTGCGCCTATGGCGCTTGGCCGGATGATCCGCGTTGGTTTTACGCCGGACGGTATGGTGGTGGCGGATATATTTGCCAAATTACCAGGGCGTGGTGCCTGGATTGCGGCGGACCGGGCGTCGGTTGAGAAAGCGATTAAAACCGGCGCATTTGTCCGGGCGGCCAAGCGGGGGAAAAAATCCCCCATCACTATTGCCGATGATTTTGCTGATCAGATCGAACAGGGTTTACGCACACGGGTTGTGGGCCTTTTGACCATGGCCAACCGGGCGGGCGAGCTTGTTAACGGGTTTGGCAAGGTTCGAACCTGCGCTCAAAACGCCGGGCTTGCCTTTCGTTTGGAAGCGCAAGACGGGTCGCAAGACGGGCGTTCGAAAATCCGGGTCATCTGTAAAGCTGTGGCCAAGGAATTGGGCCAGCAGCCTGCACCGGTTATCGGCCTGTTTGACGCGCAAGCTTTGGGCAAAATAATTGGCCGCGAAGACGCGGTGCATATAGGTGTGCAGACGGGTCATTTGACGAGGGCATTATCCGGGGAATTGTCGAAATTATCCGGCTTTTGTTCGTTAATTCCAAACAGCTGGCCAGACCGGGAACATGAAGACCTATTTATCCCTTATGGGGGCGATGAAAATTAGTTGCAAGTGAGCGAAAGCCCGTTAGGGTGCGCTCACTTGATAAATGCGTAAACATGGACGCCTTCATGAAGCGTCCAAACCGCGCAAAAGAGAGTATGTATGAGCGATACGAACGATAAAAACAACAATCCTCCGGCTCCAGCTGGTGGCCGTAGGCCTTTGAGCCTAAACAAACCGCGTGCCAGCTTTTCCTCTGGGCGGACAACTGCGGTTGTCGTGCAAAAGAAAAAACGCCGCCTCGTCGGCGCACCCGCCGGCACAGCAGGCACCAGCGCAGAAGCGCCGTCTGCCCGCGCCAAAGCGGCAATTGATGAAGTGGCCGAAGCGGCGCGCAAGTTGGGTTTGTCAAAAGCTGAATATGTCAAACGCCAAGAAGCTATTGGCAAATCTCAGGCAGAAAAAAGTGCAAAAGATGAAGCCCGGCGCTCCGAAGAAGCTGCCCGGCAATCCCGCGCCGAGGACGACCGTAAAAAACTGGAAACCAAGCGGGCGGAAGAAGAAGAAACAAGAAAACAAGATGCCGCAGATGCCGAGCGCGCCGCTATGGACGCTCAGGCCAACCAGCAGCAGGCCGAAACCAGACGCGAAAAACCGGCTCCGGGCCAAAGCCCTGAATACCAACAAACCAGCGAACAAAAATCCGCTTTGGAACAAGCGGGTGGCCGGGTCAAACGGGCCCGTCCCGGGCAAATAAAACCCGGACGCTCACGGGGCGCTAAAGGCGGCGATCAAGGGCGTCGGCGTGGTAAATTGACCATTGTCAGCGCTCTGGCCGGTGATGATGAGCGCCAACGCTCGCTGGCTTCTATGAAGCGGGCGAGAGAGCGCGAAAAAGAACGCCGGGTTGGCGGCGGCTCTGGTAAGGAAAAAGTTTACCGCGAAGTGGTGATACCCGAAGCCATCACCGTGGCGGATCTGGCCCGCCGCATGTCCGAGCGTACGGCCGATGTGGTGAAATTCCTCATAGAGGAAGGCACGATGTCTAATGCCAATGATGTGCTGGACGCCGATACCGCGCAATTGATCGTCGAAGAATTTGGCCATAGGGTCCGGCGGGTGGCGGACGCTGACGTTGAAGAAGATTTCTTGCGTACAGGCGATAAAGACGACGAAGCCAGCTTGCAACCTCGCCCCGCTGTTATTGCGATTATGGGTCATGTTGACCACGGCAAGACATCGCTGTTGGATGCCTTGCGCGAAACCGATGTGGCAGCCGGCGAAGCGGGCGGGATTACCCAGCATATTGGCGCCTATCAGCTTAAGCTTAAATCTGGCGAAACCATTACCGTCCTGGATACACCTGGACATGCAGCCTTTTCCGCCATGCGCACACGCGGCGCGGCGGCCGTTGATATTGTTATTTTGGTGGTGGCGGCCGACGACGGGGTGAAGCCGCAAACGATCGAATCGATTAAATACGCCCAAGCCGCGGGCACGCCGATCATTGTTGCCATTAATAAAATGGATGCTCATGGCGCTGACCCCAAGAAGATCGAAGAAGATTTACTGCGCCATGAAGTGATCACCGAAAGCATGTCGGGTGAAGTACAGGCGGTGCAAATCTCCGCCTTGAAGAAAACCGGTCTTGATGATTTGGCGGAAGCGATCATCTTACAAGCCGAAATTCTTGATCTGAAAGCCAACCCAAGCCGCAAGGCCGACGGTTTGGTGATTGAAAGCAAGCTTGAAAAAGGCCGGGGCCCTGTTGCCACCGTCCTGGTTAAGCGCGGCACGATTAAACCGGCAGATCTTATTGTTGCTGGCGACCATTGGGGCAAGGTGAAAGCTTTGACCGATGAGCGCGGCACAAGGCTTAAATCTGCTGGCCCGTCCGAGCCTGTGCAGATTTTGGGCCTTGACGGCGCCCCGGCACCGGGTGAGCCGTTCGCCGTTGTTGAGAGCGAAAGCAAGGCGCGTGAAATTACGGAGTACAGGGTGCGCAACCGCAAACAGAGCAGTGGGGCGGGCAGCAATGCCGTTGCCTCTATGGAACAAATGCTGGCGCGCTTAAAAGACAAGCAGACCGACGAAATGGCTTTGCTGATCAAGGCTGATGTGCAAGGTTCCGTCGAAGCTATTCGCAGTGCTGTCGAAGCTTTAGGCAATGAAGATGTCAAAGCGCGGGTGATTGCCGGTTCGGCGGGTGGTATCAATGAAAGCGATATCATGCTGGCCAAATCTGTCGGTGCGCCGGTTATCGGATTTAATGTGCGCGCCAATCGTCAAGCCAAAGCTTTGGCGGAAAAAGAAGGCGTGGAAATTCGTTATTACTCGATAATCTACGAAATTCTTGATGATGTTAAAGGCGTGTTGGAAGGCATGTTGGCGCCGGAGCGCAAGGAAACCTTCATTGGCTATGCCGAGATTTTGGAAGTATTCCACATCAACAAGCTGGGCAAAATCGCCGGCTGTAAAATCACCGAAGGCAAGGTTGAGCGCGGCGCAGGTGTGCGGCTCTTGCGTGATGATGTGGTCATCCATGAAGGCGAGCTATCTACCCTCAAACGCTTTAAGGATGAAGTTGAGAAGGTCAATGCTGGCATGGAATGCGGTATAGGTTTTGCCGGCTATCACGATCTGCACAAAGGCGATGTGATCGAATGTTTCACGGTTGAAATGCTGACCCGGACGCTGGATTAATAAGGATATTACCTTTTTTTCGTCCC
>QIKS01000099.1 GCA_003233025.1 Hellea balneolensis
TGCGAATAATGAATGTAATTGCCAGGATTGCTGTAGGGCAGAGCGTCGACTTCGACAAGCGACGCCCCCATAAGCTTGATGGCGTCTTTCTTTTCTTGCGCCTGGGTGCGCGGGATAACGATTTTGCACGTATAACCCAAAGCCGCACACACCATGGCCAGCCCGATACCGGTATTGCCCGCCGTGCCTTCAACTATTGTGCCGCCGGGTTTTAAGCTGCCATTGGCCTCGGCGTGTTTGACGATGCTCAGGGCTGCCCGGTCTTTGACGGAGCCGCCCGGATTTAAAAACTCCGCTTTGCCCAGAATTTCACAGCCGGTAATTTCGGATGCTTGTCTGAGCCGAATAAGCGGTGTGTTGCCGATAAGGTCAATAACATTTGCAGCCACCATTGCGCTCTCCTTTTAAGAACAGGTATGATTTTCGCCTCCCCGATGCAAGTGATTATCTATGGTTTGAGCCTGTGGCTAAATGGCAATCCGTATCAGTTTTTTTTAATCGGCTTTAGCGGTAGCGTAATAGGACTGTCTTCTACCTCTATTGTTCGTATCTGCAAGAGCGGCGCGCGTCTGGGTAAAACATCTTTATCGATGAGGTTTTGGACACGGCGGACAGCGTCAACACGCAAGTCTTCATAGAAAATATTGAACGGCAATGTCCGGTATTTCCCGCCAAACCGGCTGGGGCGGCGCAGGTTTTTTTGCTTTGGTTTATCGAGTAGTAAAATACCGTCCATGCATTGCGCGCCGGTTTGTTGCGGCGCCGGGGCGGGCAGGGTGTCCACGTCCAACCCTTCCGCCGCAACCCCGCCCAGATGCAACCGGGCCGGGGTGTAATCCGTAGAGCGGTTCCACACCAGAGGGTTAATGCACAAAAGCTCTCTTTGGTTAACCGATTCAAGCCGGTCTTTTTGCCAGACCAGGGTTTTGCCAACAAAGTGCCGCGCCCGGATTTTTTCATTTGGCTGAAATGCGCCAAATGCAATGACGCAATTACTGTCTTGCGCGGTTTCGCATGGGTGTAGTTTCGACAATTGTGTGTCGAAATCCGCTAATAATTGGGGATGGTCAATAACATAAGCAGCGGCGAGTTTTTGGCTCAGCGCGCCGCTGAAATATTCGGCCAGCAGCCGGGTGACATGGTGCCCGCCTTGCCCGTGCCCGACCAGGACAATCGGACGCTCCGGCGGGTTTTCTTGCAAAAACACCTCGAAGGCTCGCCTGATATCATCATAGGCGAGTTTTTGGGCGGCCTGTGCATCTTCGCGGTTGGTGAGAAATGTATAGAGGGACGCCTGGCGGTAATAGGGCGCATAAAGACGCCCGGCCGAGCGGTAAGGCTGCACATAATTGGGCAGGGCGACCCGGTTGAAATGTTCGCGGATTTTGGCTTCTTGCACGGGGGCATTCCAATTGCCTCTGCCGAGATAAACCGTCGGGGAGACAACAAAAACATCGCCGCCCTTAATTGCAATCGGGTCAA
Source organism: Hellea balneolensis (assembly GCA_003233025.1). Taxonomy (GTDB): domain Bacteria; phylum Pseudomonadota; class Alphaproteobacteria; order Caulobacterales; family Maricaulaceae; genus Robiginitomaculum_A; species Robiginitomaculum_A balneolensis_A. Next base: position 1,483 of record QIKS01000099.1, read on the forward strand.
TGGTTTTATCGGGCCGGGCCAGCCAGCCAGATATGTCTGAATAATCGGGCGGCGGCGGTTGGGTGTAGGTTTGGAAGGGAATGCGCGGGTCATGCAGGGTTTGGAATAAATCGTCGCGGTAATACCATGAGGAGGCAATGATCAGCACAGCCCAGGCAATAGACAGGCTCGTGGCCAGTAGTTTTATCGACAAAGGCTTGAACATTAACAAAAGACACTCCGTTTCGCCGCATTAAGCTGTTTACGACTGCTGGCAATATAGCTACACCAGTTTTGAGGATAATAAAAATGACAAATTCACCACACGAGCCAGAATACGTAAAACCAAAGTCGAGCTTGCTGCTTTCCATTCGCAATAATTTCTTTACCGGCGTCATAGTCGCCCTGCCAATCGGCCTGACGGTTTGGAGCATTGTTGCTTTTATCGGCTTTGTTGATACGCGCATAAAGCCGCTCATCCCGCCCCAGCTTAACCCTGATACTTACCTGCCATTTCCTTTGCCGGGCCTGGGGATTGTTGTGGCTATCGTGGCTTTGTGGATATTAGGAGCATTGGCAGGGAATTTCCTGGGCCGGCGAGTGCTGCTGTTTGGCGAAACCTTGTTGGCCCGTGTGCCTTTGGTCAGCAATATTTACAATGCCCTGAAGCAAATCGTCGTCACCATGGCCCAGCAAAAGGACAAAGCCTTTAAAGAAGTGTGCTTGCTTGAATATCCGCGCAAAGGCCTGTTCGCGATCGGGTTTATCACCGCTGATCTAAAAGGCGCGCCCTCCGAGCATTTGAAGGACGGTTATGTCTGCGTTTTCGTCCCGACAACCCCCAACCCGACATCTGGTTTCTTGCTGTTCGTCAAACGCAAGGACGTCCAAATCCTGGACATGACCCCGGAAGAAGGCGCAAAAATGATTATCTCCGGCGGCATGGTAACGTCGAATAAGGATCTGAAAACCAAGTAATTTGGGGCCTATTTATCTAGGCTGCACCCAGCCGTGAGATATGAAAGAATGGTGCCGCAAGGGAGAATTGAACTCCCGACCTCATCATTACCAATGATGCGCTCTACCACTGAGCTACTGCGGCTTCATTGGGGCTTTTAACAACAAATGCTTTATGATGTCAAAATGCTGCCAAAACTTGTCATTCCCGGCCTCTTCTAGCCCAAATAGAAGCGCTTTAATTACATGATTGTTCATAATGAAGGCAAGCACCAAAATAACTATTTCTCCGCTATCTGTCTGACACCAACGCCAATGATATTTGCTTGTTTACTCATCCAGGAAGCTTCCGCCTCTGGCGACCAAAAGCAAATCCCGATCGTCTGGGTTTAAACCTGTTTGGCCAATTTTGGCAGGAGTGCCACACTGTTCGACAAATCTCCCAAAACACTAAATATAGTTATGCACAGTAATTTTACTACTACATGTTGCCTATTTTATCCTCCAAGCTACGATAATGTCATGAATCACCAGGATGAAAGCATCTATGAATTACTCTGAAGAAATTTGCGCACGGCCAAGTCCGCGCCTGAATATGGCGGCAGCAATCCGCGCCAACCCCTTGGATACCTTCATTCGGCTGGCGGTAGCGGAGCATTATGAGCATGAGCGTGTCGGCGAACACGAGCTTCATATCGCTTTGTCGGGGTTGTGGTGTGATCATGATGTGTCGCTTGTCTGGAAGAAAGATGACGAGCGGGTAGATTTATATGTGTTGTTTGACAGCCGTATGCCCGGCGGGCGTTCCGACGATATTTGCCGGCTTTTATCTTTGCTCAATGAGCGGCTGGCCGGCGGGCATTTTGATTATTGGGATAAGGATAATGCCCTTATCTACCGCAATTCTCTCAATTTATCCGGTGGTGCAAATTTGGGTATAGAGCAGGCTATGACGATGTTGGCATCGGCCCTGGACGCTGCCGAGCGCGGTTATCCGGCTTGTCAATATGTGGTGTGGGCGGGAAAATCGCCTGAAGAAGCACTGGACATTGCGTTAATGGAGCTGGCGGCTCTTACATAAAAAGGCGTTTTTAAATGGCGCGAGGTAAACTTTCAGGAACAACACATGCCCTCATAGGCGCTGGCCATATGGGCGGTGCTTTGCTTGATGGCTGGCTGTCGGGGCGCGGCGCCGGGAAATTGGACGCGCGGGAAATATTGGTGATTGACCCGTCGCCCGGCGAGGCGGCGGAGCGGGCGCTTAAGCTCGGCGTTAAATTTTCCAACCGCCTGACCAAAGGTTCGGGCAGTGGTTTGAAAATCTGTCTTCTGGCGATTAAGCCGCAATTATTTGCCAAACTTGGCCCGGATTTGGCGGTGTCGCTGCCCAAGGATGTTTTGGTGATTTCCATTATGGCCGGGATTGGTCTTGAAAGCTTAGCTAAAGTTTTGTCACCGCGCCCGATCATCCGCGCTATGCCCAATATGCCGGCCGCCTATGGTCAGGGGATTACGGCTTATATATGCGGGCCGGGTGTGAGCAAGCAGCAGCAAGCTTTGGCGGAATTGCGCCTAAAGGCCGGCGGTAAAGTCTTGGCCCTAGGTCATGAACGCCAAATAGATATGGTCACCGCCGTTTCAGGTTCCGGGCCGGCCTATGTGTTTTATTTGACCGAAACCTTGCAGGCGGCGGGTGTGAAATTGGGGCTTCCCGA
>QIKS01000204.1 GCA_003233025.1 Hellea balneolensis
GTCAGCGGTTTTAACGCAGACCTGCCATAATTTATCGCTTAAGGGGGTTTGCCCGCCTATATCGGCGTCAAAGGTGGTTTCTGAAGAAATGCTTTTGCGCACAGACCTGGCGTGCACAGGCCTGAAATCTTCGGCGCGCGCAAGCTGCGCCAAGCGCAAGCCTGCCTCGCCAAACCATCCCGCCATATCCTTGTCGGAGCGCAAGCGCACATCGGCAATTGTCAAAACACCCACTTTTTTCAAACGGCGCGCGAAAGCCGGGCCAACGCCGAAGATAAACCCGACCGGTTTGTCCTTTAAAAAATCCAGCGCGTCACCCCGTCCCAACACCGCAAAGCCGTGCGGCTTATCCAGATCAGATGCGGTTTTGGCCAGAAATTTATTATAGGACAAACCAACGCTGACCGTCACCCCAACCTGCTTGAGAATAACTTCTTGCAAGCGGATCAAGGTGAGGGCAGGCGGGCCGTGATGGAGGCGCTCCGTGCCCGTAAGATCTAAAAAAGCCTCATCAATAGAGACGGATTGCACCAAAGGGGTCAGCTCTAACATCAGGCTTTTAATCTGCCGGCCGGCCTCGCTATATTTACGGAAATTGCCAGAAATCACCACCGCGTGGGGGCAGGCCTTTAGCGCCTTAAACATCGGCATGGCCGAACGCACGCCGTAAACACGGGCATTATAACAAGCCGCCGCAACAACCCCGCGCCGACCGCCGCCAATGATTACCGGTTTATCAGCAAGATCCGGATTGTCGCGCTTTTCCACAGCGGCGAAAAAAGCGTCGCAATCAACATGGGCAATGGACAAAGCAAACAACTCCTTGTGTGACAATATTTTATGGGAACGACAATTTGGGCATACCCGCCCCGTCGCCGCCAAAAGATGGCCACAATCCCGGCACAAACTCTGATTTTCTGTTTTATCCATCAATTTCATCACGGTGTTAAGTTCTTATTATGTTCTTTTAACAAAGTATTACCGCCTTGGACACTGTTGATTAATGATATTCGTGTTTAATGGGCCAAATCAAAACAGGCGCATAAGCGCTGGAAGGTGAACAAGCACAGATCGTGCTTATAGGTGAAATGGTTGATATGTTGCAAACAATGCCCAAAAAAATACTCATCGTTGAAGATAATGAACTGAACATGAAGCTGTTCGCTGACTTGCTTGGGGCTCATGGTTACGAGACCCAACAAACCCGTGAAGGGTTAAAGGCGATCGAAATGGCGAAGAAATACAAGCCTGATCTGATCCTCATGGATATTCAATTGCCGGAAGTTTCCGGGCTGGAAGTGACCAAATGGATTAAAAACGACGAGAGCCTGGCTGATATTCCAGTGGTCGCTGTCACCGCCTTTGCTATGAAGGGCGATGAGAAACGCATCCGGGACGGCGGTTGTCAGGCTTATATTTCCAAGCCGATTACGGTTTCCTCATTTTTGGCGACGATCCGTAAATTTCTAGGCTAGGCCATGAGTGCGCGCATTCTCATTGTTGATGATCTGGCTCCCAATTTGCATCTTTTGGAAGTTAAGCTGACCGCACAATATTATGATGTTGTCACGGCTATGAGCGGCGAAAAAGCCCTAAAGATTGCCCAGCAAGGAAGAATTGATCTGATCTTGCTTGACGCCATGATGCCCGGGATTAACGGGTTCGAGACCTGTAAGCGCTTAAAAAGCAATCAGGCAACGTGGCATATCCCGGTGATCATTGTCACGGCTTTGGAAGAAACGAAAGACCGTATACGCGGGCTTAATGCGGGCGCAGATGATTTTATTTCCAAACCAATTTGTGATTTTAGTTTGTTGTCCCGGGTTAAATCCCTGCTGCGCTTAAAAATGGTCACGGATCAATTATTGACCCATACGGGCCGCTCGCTTGAAAATGCGAAGCCCATCCTTGATACGCTGGATAAGCGCAATGGGCGCATCCTGATCATTGACGATCATGAAAGAATGGTTGAAAAAATAGCAAGCCCTCTGCGCAACCATCATGAAATTATCACCGAGACCGACCCTAAAAACATTGCCAAACACCTCAAACAAAATATTGATCTGGTGATTGTCAGCATTGTTTCCAGCAGGTTTGACGGCCTTCGGGTCTGCGCACAAATGCGTTTAGATGCCCGCAGCCGCGATGTGCCAATTTTGGTGATCAGCAATATTGACGAACAAACCCGTCTGGCCCGCGCCTATGATATCGGCATTAATGATACGTTGATGCGCCCTGTCGAGGAGCAAGAATTACTGGCCAGGGTCAACACCCAGCTCAAACGAAAATTTTACGCCGACAGCTTGAAAGAAAACTTCAATGAAAGCCTGGAAATGGTGGTTACCGATCCTTTGACGGGCCTGGGCAATCGACGGTATTTTGATAGCTCTATAACGCCGCTATTTGACCAGTTTTGTGAAACCGGCACACCGTTTAGCCTGGTTATTTTCGATGTGGATAATTTTAAACGGGTCAATGATATATTGGGACATGATACGGGGGACAAGGTTTTGCAAGAAATCGCCGCCAGGCTGGCAACAAAAATGCGTTCTATTGATGTTGTTTGCCGTTACGGGGGCGAGGAATTTGTTGTCGCCATGCCCGACACCGATCAAGCTAGCGCAATTATTGCCGCCGACCGCGTGCGCGCACTGATCGCCCGCTCGCCGATCAATGTGGACGGTCAAGCCTTTGATGTTTCCATAAGCGCCGGGGTCAGCGAAGTGAAAGTAAATGATAAATTCACCGACATTTTCAAGCGCGCTGATCAGGCTTTATACCGCGCCAAGAAAACCGGCCGCAACCGTGTTTGCGGTCAAGAAGCCCAAAAAGCGGCTTGATGTTTTAAAGGGTGTTGCGCACTCAGGCCAAGAAAGCCCTCATTAATCGCGACGGCTCAATAACCACGGCTCAGGCCAAAGCTATTTAATCTTGCCTTCTTTAAAGTCCACATGCTTGCGGACAACCGGGTCATATTTCTTTTTGACCATTTTATCCGTCATCGTACGGGCATTTTTTTTGGTGACATAGAAATACCCTGTCCCGGCGGTCGAGTTGAGACGGATTTTAACTGTGGTTGGTTTCGCCATGGCGATTTCCTTAATTCTTGATTATCAGGGGCGGAAATAAGACAGGACGGACGGGCTGTCAACGACAAAAGCCCTTCATTTGAAAAATCGTCTGCCTTGGGCGGCCACAACGCAAAACCCAAAAAACCCCAACCCGGCCATTGCAACCATAAATCCGGCAGGGTCCCAGATATCCATCATCTTGCCAGCAATAGGCGGAACAACCAAAGAGCCAATGCCGTAGGCCATAATAAAGGCGGCATTGGCGGCGGAAAGCTTATGGCCCTTAAAGCGTTCGCCCAAAGAAACAAGCCCGACCGTATAAAGAGCGGTGGTCAGCCCCATATAGAAAAATGCCAGCACCGCCAAAGCGACAAAATTAGCCCCAACCATGGCCATAAGTATCGGCCCGATAAAAGCCACCCCCATAAGGGCGAGCATCAGCCGATCACGGTTTACCCGGTCGGCCAACATGCCCATAGGGATTTGAAACAACAGCGTGCCCACCACTGCAATCATCAAAAGGACACGTGCCGCATGTTCGCTATGGCCGAGGCGGGTATCGTAAACCGGTAGAAAATATATCAAGGTTTGCTCAATGGCGCCAAAGACAATACCGCAGGCGATTATGGCGGGGGCAAGCCAGAATATCTTTAAAATCGCCCCAAACCTGGCTTCGTCTTTGGGCGGGCTTTGTATTTTTTGTGCAGACGGGTATATGAAAAACGGCACCAGCCCCAGCATATTAATCCCGCCGCAGATCAAAAACGGCAGCCAACCATCTATGCCCGTCCACACGGCCAGCCCGCTGCCGATCCCCATGCCACCGGCCAATGCCGCGCCGTAAATACCTAAAATACGTCCACGTATGCGCTCTGGCGCCAATTGGTTGATCCAAATCTCCGCGACGACAAATACCACTGTAAAGGCGCAAGACGATATAAATTTGATGATAAACCAGGCGGCAGGGTCCATGAACATTTTCAAAGCAGGCATGGTCATAGAACCCAGCACCAAGGCTACAATTATCACCGTGCGGCCAGAATAGCGGCT
>QIKS01000175.1 GCA_003233025.1 Hellea balneolensis
TTGGCCTGGACGGCTTGTTGCTATCCCCGGTCTTTGACAGCGAAAGTCCGGGGGCGGGGGCAGCGATCGGGGCGAAAAAATTCGCGCACTTGCTTAAGGACATCGATACCCCGGTCTTTGCATTGGGCGGTATTGATCAGGCCAATGTCCAACAATTGGTCGGCACGGGCGCGGCAGGGATTGCCGGCATATCAGCATTCGCAGACAATTTTGAAATTGCCGCAATAAAACTGGACGACAGTTTCGCGCAAAAACTCACAGAGTTGCACCGCCAAAACTTTTCAACTTCATGGCCAAAGGCGGACTTTAGCGCACATATAAAGAACAAATATGATGATGTTTTGGGCATTACCTGCGCTGGAGATTTGCACGGTTTTATCATTACCCGCTGTCAGGGCGGACAAATGGAAATCTTGACATTGGTGACCGCAAAACAGAAAAGACGGCAAAATTTAGCTCATGCCCTTGTCATGCAAGCCCAGAAAATGGCGATAAAACGCGGCGCGGATATTATATTTTTAGAGGTGGCGCGGGATAATATTGCCGCAACGGCCCTGTATGAAAAACTGGGATTTATCCGTTACGGCACAAGGCCTGGCTATTACAAAACCGCTCAAGGTCGGGTTGATGCCCATTTGTTTCAAAAGCGCCTTACAAGAGTTTAGCTTGCGCTTTGCCCCCTCCCTTCGTACACTTAGCTATATGAGCAGTTGGATTGAACAAAAATGCGAGGAAAAAGGCTTACGTATGACCGGCCAACGCCGGGTTATTGCACAAGTGCTGTCCAGCGCCGATGATCATCCGGACGCGGAAGCCGTTTACCGGCGGGCGTCAAAGGCCGATCCCAAGATTTCCCTGGCAACTGTCTACAGAACCCTGCGTCTGTTTTCTGAAACCGGCATTATCGAAACCCATGATTTTCGCGATGGCCGCGCCCGCTATGAAGCGGCAGATAATGACCATCACGATCACCTGATCGATATCATTAGCGGCGACGTGATTGAATTTGTTGATGACGAGATTGAAGCCTTGCAACACCGTATTGCCAAAAAACTTGGATATGAACTGGTTGACCATCGGTTGGAATTGTACGCAAAGCCCATTGGTAAATAGGGACAGTGGATTATCTTCTTGCCTATGCTTTCGATTTAGGGTTTATACATTTTTCGTTGAGCACTATCGTATTTTTTGTAATAACGGGTTATCTGGCTTATGAGCCACACCATTCATGAGGACACCGCAAGCACCAAGCCTGCGCCCAAAGCCTCCACGTCCCCTAAAAAACTGTTTATCAAAACCTATGGCTGTCAGATGAATGTCTATGACAGCGAGCGGATCAGTGAGATCCTGGCGCCCATTGGTTATGAAGCGATCGACACCCCCAAGGATGCGGATTTGGTGATTTTAAACACCTGCCATATTCGCGAAAAAGCCGCCGAGAAAGTGTATTCCGAACTTGGCCGTATCCGCAAGCTCAAGACCGCTAAAAATGAAGCGGGCGGGAAAATGACCGTGGCAGTAGCAGGCTGTGTAGCGCAAGCGGAAGGCGAAGAAATTTTGCGCCGCGCCCCGGTTGTTGATTTGGTTTTAGGGCCACAAACCTATCATAAATTACCTGAAATGATTGCCAAGCTCAGCCGTTCGCGCGGCGAGAATTTGGCGACCGAATTTGATACCAAAGAAAAATTTGATGCCCTGCCCGCCGCCCGCAAGCCCAAAGGGTATGCAGCATTTCTAACCATTCAAGAAGGCTGTGATAAATTTTGCACATTTTGTGTGGTGCCTTATACCCGCGGCGCTGAATTTTCGCGCCCCGTCGATCAAATCATCGCCGAAGCCCGCTCATTGGCCGCAGCAGGTGTGCGCGAAATCACCCTGATCGGGCAAAATGTCAATGCCTATCACGGCGCCGCCCCGCGCAGCGCCCCCCCTGGCGGGCCAGCCACATGGGGGCTGGGCCAATTGATCCGCCACGTAGCAAAAATTGGCGGCGTGGAACGCCTGCGCTTTACCACATCCCATCCCCGCGATATGGACGACGATTTGATCGAAGCCCTTGGCCAGGAAAGCAAGCTCATGCCGTATCTGCACCTACCTTTACAGGCGGGCAGTGACCGGATTTTAAAAGCCATGAACCGGGGACACACCTATGAGCAATACCGTGATTTGATCGGACGCATTCGCAAAGCCCGGCCTGATCTGGCTTTGTCATCTGATTTTATTGTTGGCTTCCCCGGAGAAAGCGAACTGGATTTTGAGCGCACAATGGCCGCCGTGCGCGAAATTGGTTATGGATCCGCCTTTAGTTTTAAATATTCCGTGCGCCCCGGCACACCCGGCGGCGCCATGCACGGGCAAGTAGACGAAGCGGTAAAAACCGAGCGTCTGGCCCGGCTGCAAAAATTGTTGGTCGCTCAACAAGAAGATTTCAACAAAAGCCTGATTGGCCGCACATTGCCGATTTTAGTTGAGGGTACAGGCAAGGGCGCAGGCGAATTATTTGGCCGCTCCCCTTATTTGCAAGGCACACATTTCACCGGGCCGCAAAGCGCCATTGGTCAAATTGTCGATGTGACCATTACGGACGCCGGCCGCAATTCCTTAAGCGGGGTGTTGTCCGGTGGCCCGTAATCCCAAGGCTGATATTTTAGAATTTGACGATCCGGCTCTGGTCAAGGATTTATGCGGCCCTGGCCACGCCAATCTGGCATTGATCGAGCGGGTTTTTGATGTCTATCTCGAAGCACCGGGCGGCAGTGTCATTATCAATGGTCACCCCTCAGCCCGCGCCAGAGCAGCGGAAATCGTCAAGCAAATATATGCAAGGCTTGAAAGCGGTTGGCCGTGCGAGCCGTCGGATATCCAGGCCTTGATGGGCAAAGGCGGCGGGCAGAGACCGCCCGACGCCAAGCTTTCGGCGATCATCCCCTTTGCAAGGCGCAAGCCCATCGTCCCCAAAACCCCGCGCCAGGAAATTTTCATCAATGCCATGGCCGAAAATATCATTATTTTTGGCGTTGGCCCGGCCGGGACAGGCAAGACATTTCTGGCCACGGCTTACGGTGCTTCTCTTTTGGCACGGGGCAAGGTCAGCCGGTTTATCGCGTGTCGCCCCGCCGTAGAGGCCGGCGAAAAGTTGGGGTTTTTACCCGGCGATTTGAAGGAAAAAGTTGATCCTTATATGCAGCCGATCTGGGATGCGCTCAATATGGTTTTAGGGGCATCTGATGTCGAACGGCGCATGGAAAGCGGCGAGATCGAAGTGGCACCTTTGGCCTTTATGCGCGGGCGGACATTGTCAGATGCATTTGTCGTTATCGACGAGGCGCAAAACGCAACCATAGCCCAGATGAAAATGGCCTTAACCCGGCTCGGCGAAAATACGGTTTATGCGGTTACGGGTGACCCCAGCCAAAGTGATTTGCCACGGGGTGACATGTCCGGCTTGTCCCATGCCTTGTCAATTTTAGACAATATAGACGGGATAAAAGCCATTACATTTGAAGCCAGCGATGTCGTGCGCCATCCTTTGGTTGGCAAAATCGTCCAAGCCTATGAGCGCGGCGCAAAAAATGAGCGCAATGATTAATTACCACATAGATATATGTGTGCGCGATGAGCGTTGGAACGAAGAACTTTCTGAGTCTCAAGCCCGCACAATCATTGACGCCGCCATTGAGGTTATGGGCGAACAGACAATGACGCCCTTTAACGAAATTAGCTTAGCTTTGTTAAGCGACGCGCAAATCAGCGCGCTTAACGCGGAATTTCGCGGCCAAAACAAGCCGACAAATGTGCTCTCATTTCCTGCGCTTCAAATACCGGGAGCGCAAATCATGCTCGGCGATATCGCTTTGGCTTTTGAAACCATTCAAGCCGAGGCCCAAGCCCGCAATCTTGCATTTGCAGACCATATTTGCCATTTGCTCATTCACGGGTTTTACCATTTGCAAAATCTTGACCACCAGAACGAGGCCCAAGCCGAGATTATGGAGGCGCTGGAAATCCGCGCCTTAAAACACTTGGGACTGGCCGCTCCCTATGATAAGGATAATACATTGTGAACGACGACACCTCATCCCCCCCTGACACCACCGCCCATCGCGTCTCTT
>QIKS01000120.1 GCA_003233025.1 Hellea balneolensis
ATTTTACAGTGCCAGCGCCGGGCAAATCCCGCTCATCGGGGTGGGCGGTATTGCTAGCGGCGCAGATGCCTACGCCAAAATCCGGGCCGGGGCCAGCGCCGTACAGCTTTATTCGGCCATGGTTTATCAAGGCCCGTCCCTAGCAGCCCACATTTGCACCGACCTATGCGCCCGCCTCAAAGCCGACGGGTTTAGCCATATTAGTGAAGCGGTTGGGACGAGAGCTTAAGTAAATGTCCGTAAGTCTTTTTTGATACCGGGCCAGGCCGGGAGCATGGTCAAAGCACGGGCGATATAGTAACTTAAGAACGCCGCCCAGACACCAACGCCGCCAAAGCGCGGTTGCAAAACCATATGCACCAGAAGATAAATCACAACCGCCACCAGGCCGGCATTGCGCATGGCGGCGGTGCGGGTGACGCCGATATAAATACCGTCAAGCTGCCAGGCCCAAAACCCTAAAACCGGCGCAAGGGCGCAATATGGCAGATAGGTTTTGGCGCTGGCGCGCACCAAAGGATCTGTGGTTAAAAAATCGATCACCCAGGGGCCACCAAAATACACGGCCAGGGAACACAGCACGGCAAATAGACACGAAAATTCACTGGTCAGGCGCACGGCGCGGTTAAATCGTTTTTCGTCTTTAGCACCGTAAGCCGCACCCGTATGGGCTTCGGCCACATTGGCAAAACTGTCCAAAACAAGAGCGGTCATGGTGATGAACTGCATCAACACATGATAACCTGCCAGAAATATCGTGCCTTGTTTTGTCGCCGCGTGAGCAAAAAACAAGAAACCGAAATTTATGGACATGGTGCGGATAAACAAATCCGTATTGGCCGTGCCGAGCTTTTTAAGCGCCGATGCGTCCAGCAAGGTTTTAAGTTTTGCTGCCAAAGGGTCAAACCCGCCCCGGCTGCGGATTTCGCCCCACGCCAAGACAAGCCCGGCAATCAAACCGGCCCACTCCGCCAAGGCAGAAGCAATGCCGACCCCGTACAAACCCCAGCCAAATTTTGCCACAAACAAAACCGACAAAGGCGCATTGATCAAGTTAAGCACGATTTGCATATAAAGCGCGCGCCGGGGCCGGGCCAGCCCGATAAACCAACCCATCAAAGCAATAGAAGACAAGGTTGCCGGCAAGCCCCAAAGGCGCGCCGAAAGATAGGTACGCGCCCCGTCCGCGACGCTTTGCTCAGCTGGAAATATCGGCATGAGCAGGCCCAGCAACACCACTTGCAAAAGCAAGATCAACGCACCAATGGCAAAGCCCAAAGGCACGGCGCGAAACAAATGTGCCTGCACAGCGCAGCGATCACCTGCCCCGTGTGCTTGGGCCGACAGGCCCGCCGTACTCATGCGCAGAAAACCAAAACCCCAATAGAAAATCCCGAAAATCACCGCGCCCAAACCAATGCCGGCCAGGGCTTGCGTGCCGGCGTAGCGGCCAATGACAAAAGTATCCACAAGCCCGACAACAGGCGCTGCCCCATTGGCCAACATGATCGGCAAGGCACCAGCGAACACGCCCATACGGGTTAAATGAGGATCAGTATTTGCACTCATTTATACTTTTGCAATCAGGAAATTACCATGCAAAGTGCTGATCGGATTGTCATAATTATCTTGCCAGGCCCGCACCCGGACATTGGCAACCCGCGAGCCTTGCCGGGCGATCACGGCGCGGGCATAGGTGTCTTTGGTGGTGCCACGTCGCAGATAATCAATATTGACACCGATAGGCTTGGGCAGATGCTTTGGCTCCCCCATCAACCATAATTGAACGATTGCCGCCGTCTCCATAAATGCCCCCACCGCACCGCCGTGCAAAGCCTGCAACATCGGATTGCCAATAATATGCGGCGCGTAAGGCAAGATCAAGGTCAGCTCATCGCCCATCAATAAAGGCCGCACGGCCAGTTCCTGGGCATAGGGAATACGCGATAAGACTTCCGCGATTTGGCTTTCAGACAAGACGCTCATGGTTTTACCTTCGAAGCCGGGGGTAAATCTTTCGCCGCCTTGGTACGCAAGAGCGGGTCTTTGGGTTTCGAGCTGGCCCCCGTTGTCATGAAGCTGGCCTGGGAGCTGGCGACGGGATCGTCAATATCGCCCTCATGGGCAATGGCCCGGACAAAGGCGATATGGCGGGTGACCTTATAGCAATGGGCTTCGGCGATAATGGTTTTCTCAGGTGCGGCGGCGCGCATATAATCAATGCGCAAATCAAGCGTGGCGACGGGCCGCATTTCTTCAAATGCCGAAACGGCAGCCAAGCCCGATGCCTGATCAAGCAAAGCCGTCAACACACCGCCGTGTAAAACCTTGGTCTGGGCATTACCGATCAGCTTTTTGGCGTAGGGAAGGCTTAAGGTGGCGCGGCCAAAATCAATGGCAACAAATTTCATACCGAGAAATTCTGCGTGCGGCGTACCCTCGATAAATTGCGGTGCAAGCTGCCAAAGCCGCTCCAGTTTTTGTTGTTTTATTTTTTCACGTTCCATAATCAAAACCTTAGAGCCTTTTGCGCTCATTTGAAACAAGCTTTGTGCGATGATACTCTTTTCTTGGATTTATCAGCAAATCAGCTTACAAAGCCCAAAACCACGGAGGAAAAAATGGCCGATCTGTTAACCTTGGAAAACCTGTTTACCCTGTTCATGCTGATCTTGTTGCAAGCCGTGCTTGGTTTTGACAACCTTCTCTATATTGCCATTGAGAGCAATAAGGTCGACGACCCTAAAAAAGCAAAAGCCGTGCGCCGGTGGGGCATTGGGCTGGCTGTCGTTTTCCGGATTGTCTTGTTGGTGGTTATTGTTGCGGCATTTGGCGCTATGGCCAAGCCGCTCTTTTCCGTCCATTTGGGAGCGTTGTTTGAAGGGTCATTTACCTTGCAAGCCCTTGTCACCCTGCTCGGCGGCGGTTTTATTATTTACACCGCCGTCAAGGAAATCTCTCACCTATTGGTGGTTAAAGACATGGAGCACGGCGCCCAAGGCCGCAAATTATCCTTCGCCAAGGCTTTGGTTCTCATTGTCTTGATGAATTTGGTGTTTTCAGTTGATTCTATCCTGTCCGCCATGGCTATTGCCAGCGAAACGTCCGTTGTCGACGGGGTCAAGCAAATCAGCTATAATGTGCCACTCATGGCCATCGCCATTATTCTTTCCGGCCTTGCCATGTTGGTCATGGCCGACAGCGTCACGGCATTTTTGAAGAAAAACCGCATGTATGAGGTCATGGGCCTGTTTATCTTGTTCCTTGTTGGTGTTTTACTGGTGACAGAGGGCGCACATTTGGCCCATATGAAAGTGGCAGGCTTCCCCATCGACGCCATGAGTAAATCAAGTTTTTATCTGGTGATTTTTGTTCTGGTCATCACCGATATAATATCCATTAAATACCAAAAACGTCTTTGGGCGCAAAAGGAAGCAGAGATTTTAAACCGCCCCCCAAGCCCGTCTGCAGCGACGCCTGACGCCTAAAACCATCCTCCCCTCCACACAGATTTGTGATGATTTGTTTAACAAATGACATTAGGATAAAAGGACGGCTAAGCCTATAAGGCGGGCAGATGAAATATTGGAGGACAATATGAGCGTAAAAAAACGATTACTTATTGTTGATGATGACGACGATTTGCGCGCCGAACTGGTCGAGCAATTTGCTATGTATAACGAATTTGATACCGAAGACGTCGCCACAGCAAGTGCGGCAATCGCAGCAACAAAAGAAAAGGATTTCGATCTTATTTTGCTCGACGTGGATCTGCCCGACATGTTGGGTACGGAAGCCTGCCAACTTATGCGCAAAGCCGGCGTTGGCGCGCCGATTGTCATGTTGACCGGCAATGACGGCGAGATGAACGAAATTCTCGGGCTTAACTCCGGGGCCAATGATTATATCACCAAGCCGTTTCGCTTTGCTGTGATGTTGGCCCGGTTGCGGGCGCATTTGCGCTCATTTGAACAAAGCGAAGATGCGGTGTTTCAAATTGGGCCTTATACGTTCAAGCCCGCCCTTAAAAAACTGGAACAAGAAGACAAGAGCGATATTCGCCTGACGGAAAAAGAAACCAATATTTTAAAATATCTGTACAGGGCCGGCGGAATTATTACATGAGGTCTGGGGCTATAATTCAGGTGTCACCACCCATACTTTGGAAACCCATGTCTATCGCTTGCGCCAAAAAATAGAACCGGAAAAAGGCAATGCTACACTTCTTGTCACCGAGCCGGGCGGCTATCGTTTGGTGCTGTCCTAAAGTTTTTATCGCCTTTCTTGGCGTAATACTCAAAATAAGCATAGCTCATATCCGTTGGAATACTGTCAGCATTGCGCCAATAACCCGTGCTTTGGCCATTGAGAACCTGCCCCACGGTCGGGGTGCCTTTTATGGCTTCGACGCCAAACCTTTGGGAAACCGCACGGTTTTGATCGTTTTGGCCCGGCTTTGTGCCAACGCTCACATAAGCCAGCTCATAATGCTCTGCG
>QIKS01000026.1 GCA_003233025.1 Hellea balneolensis
ACGGCCTATACGGCGAAAACGGTTCCCACTACCAAGCGCAAGGCTTGCGCCTGTCGAAACATTTTGAGCTTTAATTGTTCTCTATGCAGATGCGGTTGCGGATTGTAACTTGTTGGGACATGTCTTATAGTGAAGGAAATAACGGGAGTGTGATTATGCGGGTTTTAAGTGTTTGGTTTTTTATTTTATTGATCTGTTGCGCGGCACCATTTGCGAATGCAAAGCCTGTGTCTTTCGAACATTACGCCAGATTGCCATCTGTTTATGACGCCGCGATTTCTCCAGACGGAAAATTTCTTGCTGTTGTTGCTGATAACAATGGTCGATATATAATTCGTGTCCTCAATCTTGACAACCCAAATGATAAAAAAACCAGGGCGGTTACTTACGCGAAAGAAGTGAAAATACTTTGGGTGAAATGGGCCAATGATGATGTCTTGCTTGTCAGTACGCGCCAAAAAGTAAGGTTTGACAGAAACCTGATCAATACAGGCTATCTTTATGTGATGAATAAGGATTTGACAAAAAACCAATTGCTGTTGGAGCCAAAGAAAAGCACACGACAGGGTAGTCCGCGGCGGGTGACAGAGTTCAGACAATTTTACAATAATGTTCTCAGTTTCTTACCGGATGATCCCGATCATATCCTTATGGCGCATGGTTTGAGGGAAAGTTGGCTTGAAGATGTAATCAAGGTCAATGTGCGCACAAGGAAATTTCAGCGGGTCAAAGAGGGTGATGAAAACATCCAGACATGGATTACGGATATGCGCGGTGAAACCAGAATCGGAATGGGAAGAGATACCGAAACAAGTAAACGCAAAATGATCATCCGCGATGCCAATGGGTCGCAATGGCGTAATGTAAACAATTATCCCGGTTTGGAGTCAGATGCGAGGGTATTCGGATTTACCGAAGATCCGAATGAAGTAATTATCGGATCATATAATGGCAAAGACACTTTGGGCCTTTTTGTTTATGATCTCACGCACAAGAGACAAACCAGAAAGCTGTTTCAGCATGACCTTTATGATGCAACGGGCATCGTTCGAAGCTCGGACGGGAAAAAAGTGGTAGGTGCAAGTTATATTGCGGATACAGGGCAAACCGAGTTTTTTGATCCAGATTATAAATCCCATATTGACGAAATTCATAAACAATTGAACGGTTTTCATATTCGCTATATCGACCAAACACCGGACGGGCAAAAAATTATCTTTAAAGCCAGCGCGCCAGCAATACCAAATAGCTTACTCTATTATGATACAAGCACTAAAAAAATGGCATTGATTACTCCGGATTACCCTGAGATTGGCAACGCCATCCAAGGGGATGTTACCGCGGTTAGCTATAAGGCAAGAGACGGGTTTGAAATTCCCGCCTATCTTACAACGCCGCCAAAGATCGCCGAGGGCATGCCCCTTAAAAACCTCCCTTTCATCATTATGCCGCACGGCGGCCCCTATGCACGCGATACACAAAGCTTTGATTATTGGGCCCAGTTCCTGACTTCACGCGGTTATGCGGTTTTGCAGATGAATTTTAGGGGCTCTGCTGGCTATGGTAAAAAGTTCGAAGAGGCTGGGCGTAAAAACTGGGTACTGATGCAAGAGGACGTTGAAGACGGCGCCCGCTGGTTGGTCAGCAAAGGCTATGCCGACCCGAAACGGATATGTATTCTTGGCGGCTCTTACGGCGGCTATGCAGCGTTGATGGGGGCGATTAAGACGCCGGATCTTTATCAATGCGCCGTCAGTCTGGCAGGTGTCACGGATTTGCAGGATATGATACGGGATTTAAAAATATACCAATTTGGGCGTGAAACCGCAAAAAATTTCATTTTAAAAGGATTTAAGGACAGGGACGCGATTAAGGAAAACTCTCCTGTCAAACGGGCAGATGAAATCACAATTCCTTTGATGTTGGCCCACGGGGAGAAAGACACGGTTGTTTATTTTGATCAATTTAAGCGCATGAAAAAAGCTTTGAAGGCCAGTTCCGCCCCGGTAACTTATTTACGGCTAAAAGATGGTGATCATTATTTAAGCAATTCTGAAAACCGGCATGCGTTTTTCAAAACTCTCGATAAATTTTTAGGCGATAATTTAGGTCCAAGCGAAGCCGCGCCTTAACCTGAGCAACTGGCGCCGCCGAGGACGCAGAATTTGGCGCAGTGGGGGTGGTTTAGTTTTATCGGGGCGCGGGCGCCTTTCAAGGTGGCGCCCAGCTCGAACTGGTCGTCGTCCCACAATAGTGTGCAGGCGAGAACGCAGGCTTGCCCGGCTCCTTTGCGCCGCGCAATCATGCGAGCATTGGCGCACATCATGGCCTCGGGCGAGATGTTGAGAATATCCCAGCAATCTTTGGTGATTTCAGGCACGTCTAATTTGCCGTCCATTTCGGGGAATAAAATAAGCTCGGCCGGATTATGGGCGTCCATCTGCCAGCCCTGATTTTTTATCAGCTCGGCAAAGCCTGCGCGCGCCTGTTTTTCGCTCTCGCCCCAAAGACTGCGCCCGGCAATGTTCAGGGTGACCCCCAATTGATGCAGCCAGTTAATGCCTATGAGCGCTTTTTCAAAACTGCCCTTTACCCGCTCTTCGTCATGATGTTTTTGTGTATAATGGTCGAGGCTGATGCGCATGGTGAGCGCCGTGCCAAAGCGCGCATGTAAGTCGGTTATTCCTTTTTGGATGCGCGGGCGCATCATCGGGGCCATGGCATTGGTCAGGACGAGCAGGCGGTGGCCGCGCTCCAAGGTCATTTCGCACAACCGCAAAATATGCGGGTTCATAAATGGCTCGCCGCCGGTAAAAGCGATCTCGATTTTGCCGTAACCCAGCGCTTCAACTTCATCCAGATAGGGCACCATATCATCCGGGGTCAAGTAGACGAAATGATCGGCGGTTGGTGAACTTTCAATATAGCAATTGGCACACTCAATATTGCACAGAGAGCCGGTAAAAAACCACAAGGTTTCCAGACCGGTAAAATAAACTGAAGCCCGCTTTTCACCCTTGGCCGTTATATCAGGGTGCTGAAATTTACCAGCAGGGACTATATTCGTTTCCATATTCATAGCCTGTGTTTAACCGATATGACCACACAAGCCAGACAAATTTTCGTGAACGCATGTAAAGTAATATTGATAAATAGGAAAGGGTACTTGACATTGCGATGTGAAGCTTTATGTAAAGGTAACTTTACTTATGAGAGATATATTATGCGTACATTTTTTTTCCACGTTCCGCGAGGCGGGCGGACTGTCGCCAGCATCATCGCGATTATGGCGGGGCTTGGCATCGCAGCGTGTTCACCATCCGGCGCAGGAGATAAAGCCGAACGGATTGAACAACAAATTGAAACAAGTGGTTTTAACTACCGCTCAAATTGGTTAAATATTCGCATTGTCGACCATGCAGACGCCCATGCGCCCAACCTTATTCTCATCCCTGGACTGGTATCTTCGTCAAGTATTTGGGATGAGGTTGAGGCCGTGCTTTCAAAAACCCATAACTTACATTTGGTCGATATTTCAGGCTTTGCCGCCGCGCCGCCAACGCCGGCGTTAACGCAAGGCGTAATTGATGGTTTGGTTTCAGATTTATCGGGCTATATCAAAGAAGAAAAATTGCAACAGGTGACGGTTATCGGCCATTCTTTGGGTGGGTTTACGGCTCTTAATCAAGCGCTGAAGCACGGAAATTTAATCGACAAAATCATCGTTGTTGACGCATTACCATTTTATTCGGCCTTGTTTAACCCTGCTGCTACGGTTGAGAATGTGACACCGCAAGCGGATGCAATGCGCGACCAAATCTTGAAACTTGGTGACGATAATTTTGCTGTTATGCAAAAACGCTCGGTGCAAATAATGAGCAAATCAAGGGAGGCGCAGGCAGAAATCCTCGCCTGGTCGCTGGCATCTGACCGGGCGACAATGGCACAAGCCGTGCATGAGCTTATGACAACGGATATACGGGCTGAACTGAGCCAGATATCCACGCCCGTACATGTGATCTATGCTTGGGACGAGGCGATGGGCGTTGGTGTTTCACACATCGAAAATATTTATAAAACCCAATATGCGGGGTTGG
>QIKS01000268.1 GCA_003233025.1 Hellea balneolensis
AAATCGGCGATAAAATTGGCTTGGACAATCAGGTTTTCCCGTGGCCTGATATCAATATACCCGTCAAAGGAAACCGTGCCCGCAACATCATCAAAACCAACAGGAAACAGGTTTTGGTAACTTTTGTCATAATTGGCATATTGCGCCGTCGCGTTAAATGACAGGCCATCAGAAAACCTGTGATCAAACCGGGCGCGGGCGATATGGGCTTCGAGGGGCGAGCGGTTAAAGTCCGGGTCGCCAAAGAAAAATTCGTCAAACCCGCGCAAAGGTTCACCGTTTAGCGACGGCACGCCCCGGTCAACCACCCGGTCATCATTGATATATTCATAGGACAACAACAAGCTCGTGTCCGCGCCAAGCTCGGTCAAAACCGTCGGGTTAATGGCAAACCTATTGCCGTCAAAACCGTCGCGGTGATTGTTCAAATGTTCGTAAAATGCATTAAGACGAAAAGCCGAACCATCACCAAGAGCAAGATTGGCATCAGCGCTGACATAGCTCGCACCGAAGCTATCGACACTGACAGACGCCGCGCCAAAATTTTCGCCAAGCGTCGGGGTTTTGGTGACGCGGTTAATCACACCGCCGCCGCCGCCGCGCCCAAAAATCAGGGCATTGGAGCCGCGCAGCACTTCCACCTGGCTCAGATTATAAAGGGGACGAAAATATTGAGCATCATCACGCAGGCCGTCAATGAAAAAATCCGCCGTTGTGTTTTGCCCGCGCACAGTCACCTGATCGCGGTGCCCTTCCCCCTGACCGATGGAAACGGCGGGGGTATAGGCAACAATATCTTCAAGAGAACGAAAAGCCTGATCAGCGATTTGTTGCTGTGAGGTCACCGACAGGCTTTGGGGCACATCAATCAGCGGCGTTACGGTTTTCGTCGCGCTAAATTTTTCATTGGCAAGATAGGTTCCGGTAACGATGATGACATCTTCAACCTGTTCCAAAGCTGTGTTTTGGGCCAAAGCCTTGCCGCTAATTACAAGTGTGGCCAAGGCAGTTATGGCAAGAGATGACTGTCGAAAATTGTGCATTTTTGTCTCTGATAAATCTCTAGTTAAGAATGATTGTCAATCTCATATATCAAGACAAATTGAGAATCAATCTCATTCGCAATAAAAATAGAAAAAATATTGGAGGTGAAAAACGGGCTGCGCTAACCGTCGTGAGAGCGGTCATTAAGACGCGCTGCAAGTCGTGAAAGACCAACCTCCAGAGACGTTTCGCCCCGTACAATACCTGCTCCCTTTGGGGCTTTGTCCAGCCCTGCCCGTCTTAATTGCGCGGATTTCACCGACAAGCCCAGGCCTATCCGCTCCAGCAAGCTTAAAACGGGGGTAAATACAGATACTGGCAGGCTCATGATAAAGGGACGCGCCCCAGCCGCTGCGGCGGTTAATTGGTAAAGCTGGCGCTGGGAAACCGGCTTTGGCCCGGCGACGATGGTTATTGGCTGGCCCGGCGGTGCCAGTAAAATATTGACAGCGGCGCGGGCAAGGTCGGCGTAAAAAATCGGCTGTTGCAAAGCTATGCCATTGCCCGGCAAAGGCATAATCGGCATGCGGCCCATAGCCGCCATCAGCTTGCTCAGATTGCCGTCACCCGGATAGCCGTAAATCATGGTGGGGCGAACAATCCTCGCCTGCGGCGCTTGCACCAACACCGCGGCTTCCGCCCGCAAGAGCGCTGCGTAAACTGCGTCCTTGGGATCAATCGTCACATTATTACTGGATAAAAAAACCGCACTTTGATCTTTGCCAAGCAAAGGCGCAGCGGTTTGTACCACCGTCAAGATCGGCGTGAAAATAGCTGCTTTTACCTGCGACAAAGCTTGGCGCGTGGCGGCTATATCATTGACATCCAATTGCAGCGGCTCTGCCCCCATTTCGCTCAATGCACGGTTTAGCCCCGCCCGCTGCGTTCGGTAAGCGGCGAGGACACCGAAACCCTTTGCCCGCAACAGGCGGACGATCTCCTGGCCCAGAACACCGCCCGCGCCGACAACGAGAACAGAGGATGGAGGGGTTGGTGGTTTCATGGGCATGTTAATATTACCAGAAAATGAAAAATATTTTAAGCTATGCATAAACACGCTTTGACGCGCAATAAAAGGTTTATTATTGGCAGCAATTTGCTATGTAGGCTGAATTGATCGAATCTGTTAAATTGACCGCCTTGTTGCCCAAGAAAAATACATCAAGGAAAGACATATCAAGGAAAGACATATGGGGACGCAAAACCAGACGCGAACATTAGCTATTACAGGCTTTGAAGCCCTGACGAATTTTCACTGGAACTGGAACGCAGCGCGGCTTTATGAACGCGCTATTGCTTCTGGCGAAGGCAAAGTTGCCCAAGGCGGCGCGCTTGTTGTCAAAACCGGCAAACATACCGGACGCTCTGCTTTGGATAAATTTATCGTCCGCGACGCAGAGACCGAAAACACCGTTTGGTGGGACGGCAATGCCTCCATGACCCCCGAACATTTCGCCAATTTGCGCGAGGATTTCGCAGCTCATATGAACGGCAAAGAGCTTTTTGCCTTAGATACTTTCGGCGGCGCCGATCTTGATTACAGACTGCCCGTTCAAATTGTTACAGAATTTGCCTGGCACGGCCTGTTTGTCCACCATCTTTTGCGCATGCCGACCAATGACGAGCTGGCCAGTTTCAAGGCTGAATTTACCATCATCAACCTGCCGAGCTTTCGCGCAGACCCCAAGCGACACGGCACGGTGTCGCAGACGGTTATCGCGGTTAATATGGGCGAAAAGCTTATCCTCATCGGCGGTACGTCCTATGCTGGCGAGACGAAAAAATCCGTATTTAGCATTCTTAACTACCTGCTGCCCGCCGAGCGCGTCATGCCCATGCATTGCTCGGTTAATGTCGATGAGGCCGGAGCCTCGGCCATATTTTTTGGCCTCTCTGGCACCGGGAAAACCACATTATCCGCCGACCCTGACCGCACGCTCATCGGCGATGATGAACATGGCTGGTCGGAAAATGGCTTGTTTAATTTCGAAGGCGGATGTTACGCAAAAATGATCCGCCTGTCGCAAAAGGCCGAACCTGAAATTTACGCCACCACCAAAATGTGGGGCACGGTGCTTGAAAATGTCGTCATGGACGAAGACAGCCGCACCCTTGATCTGGACGATGCTTCATTGGCTGAAAACAGTCGCGGTGCTTATGATCTTACCGCCATCCCCAATGCCAGCCTGACCGGCAAATGTGGTCAACCCAAAACAATTATCATGCTGACCGCCGATGCTTTTGGCGTGCTGCCGCCCATTGCCAAATTAACGCCGGCCCAAGCCATGTATCATTTTTTGTCAGGCTATACCGCCAAAGTCGCCGGTACGGAAAAAGGCATTACGGAACCAACCGCAACATTTTCCGCCTGTTTTGGCGCCCCGTTCATGCCGCGCCACCCTGCCGTTTACGGTGAGCTGTTGCGCGACCTTATCGCCGAACACAATGTTGATTGCTGGCTGGTCAATACAGGTTGGACAGCCGGGCCATATGGCACCGGCAACCGCATGCCGATAAAAGCGACACGGGCCATGCTCACCGCCGCTTTAAACGGCGAGCTTAAGGACGCAGAATTTCGGGTTGACCGGAATTTTGGCTTTGATGTGCCTGTGCAAATTCCGGGGGTTGACCCGCAATTGCTCACCCCGCGCACGACATGGAGCGATCCGAAAGCTTATGACGCTCAAGCCTTCAAACTGGTTGAAATGTTCAATGAAAATTTCGCCAAATTCGAAAGCCATGTCAGCGAGGACGTGAAGGCCGCTGCCCCGATCTTCGCGGCTTAAGGCTCAACAGCGCTAAAAACACCCTGGTGGTCGGCGAACATAAGCTGGCCTTTTGTGATGTTGAAATAAGCCCCCAAAAGCGATAATTCGCCCTTGTCAACCGCGTCTTTGACAAAGGGAAAACCCATCAAATTCTCCAAAGACATCCGTACACCTGAAAATTCCATTTCTTGCGGCATGTTGTTGTTTTTCCCCGGCTTTTTCGCATTTTCTAATGTTTTAATCCATCTGGAGATCGCATTATTTGGCGTGTCATTATGATAGCC
>QIKS01000269.1 GCA_003233025.1 Hellea balneolensis
GGACTGGTGTCTTGTTTCCACATGGCAGTATAGCCGCTTTCATCGAGGATTTTTTCGGCCAATTCTGTGTGGGAAATCCCGGTCATATCCGCCCGCCACCTGTCAATGTCCATGAGAAAAGCCCGTAAGGACGAGCGGGCTTTGCCGCGAATTTCATCGGTTTTGACCAATTGTCGCGTCGCCATTTCCAAAGACACACCGAGGGCACGCGCTGCCATTTGTAGCTTTTGCACAGAGGTGGCGCCAATACCGCGCTTGGGCGTGTTGACAATGCGCTCAAACGCCAAATCATCGGTTTGCGACCTTACCGTGCGTAGATAAGCGTGGGCGTCGCGGATTTCGGCGCGCTCGAAAAACCGCGGGCCGCCAATGACCCGGTAGGGCAGGCCGAGGGCGATAAATCGCTCCTCAAAACTGCGCATTTGCCGCGATGCTCGCACCAAAACGGCGACGTCCTCATAACTGCGGCCTAAATTTTTCCAGTTTTCAATCTCGCCCGATATGACCCGCGCTTCGGCCGCCCCGTCCCAAACGCCGGATACGCGGACTTTTTCCCCGCCTTGCTCCTCCGTCCACAAGGTTTTACCCAGCCTTTCCTTATTGGCAGCGATGAGGCCGGACGCGGCGGCGAGAATATGGGCGGTGGAGCGGTAATTACGTTCAAGACGCACGGTTTTTGCGCCCGGGAAATCTTTTTCAAAGCGCAAAATGTTATCGACCTCGGCCCCGCGCCAGCCATAAATCGACTGGTCGTCATCGCCAACAACACACAGGTTTTTTGAGCCTTGCGCCAACAAGCGCAGCCAGAGATATTGCGCCACATTGGTGTCTTGGTACTCATCGACCAAAAGGTATTTGAACTTGGTATGATATTTGGTCAAAACATCGGGATTGTTTTGAAAAATCGTCAGATTGTGCAGC
Source organism: Hellea balneolensis (assembly GCA_003233025.1). Taxonomy (GTDB): domain Bacteria; phylum Pseudomonadota; class Alphaproteobacteria; order Caulobacterales; family Maricaulaceae; genus Robiginitomaculum_A; species Robiginitomaculum_A balneolensis_A. The sequence goes on from QIKS01000269.1 coordinate 922, forward strand.
AATAAGTCGCCAAAATCACAGGCATTTAAGGTCTTTAAGCGGCTTTGATATATTTGGTACAGCTCCTGCCCACGCCCGCCGGCAAAGCCGTAACCATCACCGCTCGCCAGTTGGTTGGGCAGCCGACCTTTATTCTTCCAGCCGTCAACCAAATGGGCGAAATGGCGCGCCGTCCAGCGCTTGTCATCAATGTTTTCAGCCCGTAAAATTTGCTTGATCAACCGGATTTGATCGTCCGTATCCAAAATGGTGAAACTGGGTTTCAGCCCGACCAGCTCGGCGTGAATGCGCAGGATTTTTGCTGCAATCGAATGAAAAGTACCCAGCCACGGTAGGCCCTCAACCGCTTGCCCGATCAGCCCGCCCACCCGTAGGCGCATTTCCCGTGCCGCTTTATTGGTAAAGGTGACGGAGAGAATTTGCGATGGATAGGCTTTGTTCAAAGACAGAATATGGGCCAGCCGACATGTCAAAACCCGCGTTTTCCCCGTGCCGGCCCCGGCCAGCACCAATACCGGCCCGTCCAAGGCTTCCACGGCTTCGCGCTGTTCGGGGTTTAGCCCGTCCAGATAGGACGGCCCCGCGATCATATTGCTCCGGGCGCGCTCGGAAATTGGTCTCGAATCAACTGTGGTCATGACCGGAACATAAGGCAAACAAATCCGTAAATCTATCGTGTATTTTCAGCTTTTTTATCCGCGAATTTGTCTGCGTATTGTGAGGACGAGATATTAAGTCAAGTCGGTGAAGCTGTCTTAAATACTTGCCCTGCAAGCGTCCTTTATGCTGAGTGCTGTCGATATTCCTTTCATCACTGTTGCAGCCGGGACTGCAAAGACCGCAAAACCCAGAGCCGTAAATAGGCGGCGAGACCGTAATGGCTGTCTTCTTTGGTGCGTTGGTCGTCCAGCCCCGTAATGAAAGCAGCTAATGATTTTGGCGGCGCTGCTGCGTCGATGACCGCCCAAAATTCCGGCTCAAGAGATATGGATGTGCGGTGAGCGTGAATGGAGAGAGAGCGTTTTTGTCGTCCTTGTTTTGTCGTCTCAATCATTGTCGGTTTTATGGCTGTCAAGATGGCGTTTAAACTTGCTTGATGCAAATTTTTCTTTGCTTATTTGCAATTTATCACGCCCAAATTTAGCTTTGTTTTCAGATGCTTGCGATTCTTTCCTTGCGTAACCCAGTTGTTTTTTTGCCGTCTTGAAGTGTATGATTTTACCGCTCATTAGCGCGGCCCTAACATCTGTTCGGGCCGGACAATTTTGTCGAATTCTTTTTCTGTAACATAGCCAAGGCGCACCGCTTCGACGCGCAGTGTTGTTCCGTTTTTATGTGCGGTCTTGGCGATTTTTGTTGCGCCGTCATAGCCGATGATCGGCGCCAATGCCGTGACCAACATGAGCGAGCGGTCGAGCAGGTTTTTAATCTGTTCGTCATTGGCCGTAATGCCGGTAACGCAGCGCTTGCGAAAGCTGTTGGCGGCGTCGGTGAGCAGGCGGATCGACTGGATCATATTGTAGATCATCACCGGCTTATAGACATTAAGCTCGAAATGCCCCTGGGAGCCGGCAATTGTCATCGTCGTATTATTGCCCATGACCTGCGTGCAGACCATGGTCAGGGCTTCGATTTGGGTGGGGTTGACTTTGCCGGGCATGATCGACGAGCCGGGTTCGTTGGCCGGCAGGCTAATCTCGCCCAGACCAGAGCGCGGGCCGGAGGCCAGAAAGCGGATATCATTGGCGATTTTATACAGGCTGGCCGCGACCGTATTGAGGGCGCCGTGAGCGGAGACCAATGCGTCATGGGCGGCCAGGGCCTCAAATTTATTGGGCGCGGTTTTAAACGGGAGTTTGGTATAGGCGGCAACTTCGCGGGCAAATTCTTTGGCAAAACCGGGTTTGGCGTTCAACCCTGTGCCGACCGCCGTGCCGCCTTGGGCCAGAGGCATCAGCTCTTTAAGGCCAGATTTTACGCGTTTAATGCCGCCGTCAAGCTGAGCAACATAGCCGGAAAATTCCTGGCCCAAAGTTACAGGGGTTGCGTCTTGGGTATGGGTGCGCCCAATTTTGATGGTTTTCTTAAAGGCCCCGGATTTGTCGTTCAGCGCATCGCGCAAGAGCTGTAATGCCGGTAAAAGCCGGTGGTGAATTTCCTCCGCTGCTGCAATATGCATGGCGGTGGGGAAGGTGTCATTGGAGCTTTGGGAGCGGTTGACATGGTCATTGGGATGGACCGGATCTTTGGAGCCGATTTGTCCGCCGAGGATTTCAATGGCCCGATTGGCGATGACTTCATTAGCGTTCATATTGCTCTGGGTGCCAGATCCGGTCTGCCAGATAGTAAGGGGAAAATGATCGTCGAGCTTGCCTTCGGCGACCTCTGAGGCGGCGCGGACAATCGCTTTTGTTCGCTTGGCATCCAGGTTTTTCAAACTGCGATTGCTGAGGGCGGCAGCGCGTTTGACAACACCCAAAGCCCGGATCATACAAGGGGGCATGGTTTCGCTGCCAATGGGAAAGTTAATCAAAGAGCGGGCAGTTTGGGCGCCGTAATATTTATCGGCTGGCACCTTGAGCTTGCCAAAACTGTCTGATTCGGTGCGGGTTTTACTCATATTTGCCTCTGGATTTTATTTTTTTCGAAAAGCATCCAGGCTGACGACTTTGTTTGCCGTTTCCGGTTCTTTCTCAGGGGGCGTTTGTTTCGCAGCCGCTTTTTTGGTTGTTTTATTAGCGCCTTGAGTGCTCGACAATTTTTTAACCGCTTTTGGTTTTGCCGCGGGCTGGGGTTTTAATTTTGCAAGTGTTGGCCCTTGGTTTGCGGTCATTTCTTCAGGTGGTTCGAATTGTAATGAGAAGCCGACGCTGGGGTCGTGAAACCGGGTAATGGCGGTGTAGGGGACGGATAAATATTTAGGAATACCGGCAAATTTCAAGGTGACTTCAAAGCTTTCATTATGGGCTTTTAAGTCCCAATATTGATGTTCGAGAACAATGGTAATTTCTTCTGGATATTTTTTCCCCAAAGTTTCGTCGATTTCAACGCCTGGATAGCGGGTGAGGAATGTAATGTAAAAATGATGGGTGCCCGGCAGGCCGTCTTCGCGAATAACCCGGCGGATTGCATCACGGATTACGCCGCGCAATGCAAGCTGGGTCATTTTATCATA
>QIKS01000043.1 GCA_003233025.1 Hellea balneolensis
GACACTTTGCACCGCCAAAGGTTGGCCTATGATGAATTGCTGGCCAAGCAATTGGCCTTGGCTTTGGCACGCGAACACACGCGGCGCAGCGTTGGGCGGGAATTTACCGCCAAGGGCGAATACGCAGCCGAGGTTTTGGCCGCAGCCCCCTTTACCCCCACGCAAGCCCAAACCCGCACCGCCACCGAGATCACCAAGGATTTATCCACCCCCCACCGCATGGCGCGCTTGTTGCAAGGTGATGTGGGCAGCGGCAAAACCTTTGTCGCTGCCCTCGCTGCCGCCCATGTCTGTGAAGCCGGGGCGCAAGTAGCGATTATGGCCCCGACCGAAATCCTGGCCAGACAACACAAGCAAAGCTTAGATGCATTTCTAAGCCCGGCCGGTCTCGCGGTTGAAGCCCTCACTGGCCGCGATAAAGGCGGGCAGCGCCAAGCCTTGCTACGCGGGCTTAAGGAAGGCCATATTGACGTAATTTGTGGCACCCATGCTTTGTTTCAAGACGGTGTTGAATTTGCAGATTTGGGGTTGGTTATCATTGACGAGCAACACCGTTTTGGTGTGCGCGACAGATTGCGCCTAAGCCAAAAAGGGCAGCGTACTGATATTCTCGTGATGACCGCAACCCCAATTCCGCGCACATTAGCCCTGACATCTTATGGTGATCTGGACATTTCCAAACTGGACGAAAAGCCAAAAGGCCGCAAGCCGATTGAGACGCGGATACTGTCCAACCAAAAAATCCAGGCAGTTGTTGAGGGGCTGGAGCGGGCCATTGCCAAGGGCGAGCAGGCCTATTGGGTGTGTCCGTTGGTTGAAGATTCCGATTTGGTTGATCTGACATCCGCCGAAGAAAGATTTCGCCATTTAAGCGCCGTTTTTGGCGACCGGGTTGGCTTGTTACATGGCCGCATGAAAGCCCAGGAAAAAGAAGCCATTTCGGAAAGCTTCAAGAAAGGCGGCTATGATATTTTGGTGGCGACAACCGTCATCGAGGTTGGGGTTGATGCGCCGGGTGCGACCATCATAATTATCGAACATGCAGAGCGGTTTGGCTTGGCGCAACTCCACCAATTGCGCGGCCGGGTCGGTCGCAGTGACAAGCAATCTTCCTGCATTTTGATGTATCAAGGCCCCCTCGGGGTTAACAGCAAAGCCCGCCTCGGCGTGATGCGCGAAACCGAAGACGGGTTTCTTATCGCCGAGGAAGACTGGAACCAACGCGGCAGCGGCGATCTTTTGGGCGCACGCCAAAGCGGACTGCCCGCCTATAGGTTTGCCGATTTAGACCGCCATAAAAAACTGCTTGAAACCGCCGTTCAGGACGCTCGCCATTTAGCCGCTCTTGACCCAAAACTTGAAACCAAACGCGGCCAGGCCGCCCGCACCCTGCTCTATCTGTTTGAACAAGAAATCGGCATCCTAATGATGAAATCAGGCTAGCTATCTTCGCCGATCATTCATCAAGTGCTAACCATTATTTTTAAATCTATATTTGTAGTTTTCCGTTATACATTTTGTTTAAGTAATGCGTGGGGCATATCATGAAGAACATTTACGATGGGGCAATGATGTTAAAACCTGTACAAACAGGTTTTAACATCTCACCTGCTGGTGAGCCAGTTGCATATTTTCATGTTCGGTCGTCAGTTGAAACATTGATCACCATATGGGAAAAACAAGCCAAGGTGAACGGATCTAGAATTATCTGTTACATTGACGAACAATTGCCCGAATTCTTGCCTTTTGATTGCCTGAAAATACAATATTGTCTGGACAATCTCGTCTCAAATGCCGTTAAATTTTCTCATAACAGCGTCATAAAAATCATTGCCGGCACGGTTGAGTTATCAGGAGGTAATCAATATTTCGTCCTGTCCGTTCAAGACAAAGGCGCGGGCATAGACGCTGATAAATTTAACACCATATTTTACGAAGGCAATACTGACCCCGCCCAAAACCTGCCAAATTACGGGGTTATTGATACTGGTCTGCCGATGACAAAAACCGTCATTGAGGGTATGAACGGCAAGATTCTGGCAAAGAGCATGCCGGGAAAAGGATCGACTTTTTCACTTATTTTACCGACCAATCTCCGCTCTTTGAATATGGCGCCGGTAGCTAATTGCGGCAAGACTTCTTGTATACCTTCCGGGTTTTCCCATCTCAATATTATGGTCGTTGACGATTACAATTTAAACCAGCTAACCATCAAAGCCCTTCTTCACGACACAGTTAACAAAATTTTCTTTGCCTCTCATGGTTATGAGGCTTTGGAAATATTGCACTCCTGCCCGGTTGACCTCATACTTATGGATATTCATATGCCCGAGCTTGACGGCATTGAAACAACTTTGCGTATCCGTGAAAGCGGGCTTGAATGGGCCAATGTAAAAATTATCGCCCTGACCGCAGACCCGCAATATCAACACGCCCATCTTTGCATGAAAATCGGTATGAATGATGCCTTGGCCAAGCCTATTCGCAAAGCGGATTTGCTACATATATTTGCCAAGCACTGCATGACCGGAAATCTCGAAAGTGCGTGTTAAGGTCAGATGACACGGCGAACCCCGCCCCTATGACGGCATTTACATTTCACACAAAATATTTTTAAATTGACCTTGTGCCTCGAATCCATCACTAGGGATATGGGCCTGCGCTTTCCCACTAAAGCGTGCTTTACACGGTTACAAAAACGGCCGTATGGAGAAGAAAATGACGAAATTACAAAAACCGGGCGTCAAGCCCGCCGATGGGCGTTTTTCGCCCGGGCCGTCCCGCAAGAGACCGGGTTGGACGCCAGACTTCCTTAAAACCGCCGCGCTGGGACGCTCCCACCGCAGTCCGCTGGGCAAGAAAGTCCTGCAAGAACTCATCGACTTAACCCGCGAAGTTTTGCAAGTGCCAGAAAGCCACCGCATTGCCATCGTACCGGCTTCTGATACCGGGGCGGTTGAAATGGCCATGTGGTCGATGCTGGGGCCGCGCGGTGTTGACGTTGCGGCTTGGGAGAGCTTTGGCAATGCCTGGATTACGGATGCCAAGACCCAATTACCCCTCAAAGATTTGCGCATATTTAGCGCTGATTACGGCCAGTTACCCGATTTGAGCCAATATACGGGCGACCGGGATTTGGTCTTTACCTGGAACGGAACGACCGCCGGTGTGCGTGTACCCAATGGGGACTTTATCCCGGCAGACCGCGAAGGCGTCACCATTTGCGATGCAACATCCGCCGCCTTTGCCCAGGAACTCCCTTGGGACAAGCTCGATGTCGTCACCTATTCCTGGCAGAAAAATATGGGCGGGGAAGCCGGGCACGGCATGTTAATCTTGTCGCCCCATGCCGTCGAACGACTGGAAAGCCATGTGCCGCAATGGCCTTTGCCAAAGATTTTTCGCATGACCAAAAACGGCAAATTGGACGAGGGTTTGTTTAAAGGCATCACCATCAATACGCCGTCTTTAATGTGCGCAGAAGATCATATTGAAAGCTTAAAATGGGTGCGTGAGCAAGGCGGTTTGGACTGGATGCATGCCCGCGCTGACGAAAATTTCGCACTGCTTCAGGACTGGATCGAGAAAACTCCCTGGATTGAAAACCTATGTGCAGTGCCAGAGCAGCGCTCCAATACCGGCGTGTGCATGAAAATCGTCGACCCGCGCTTTGAAGCATTGGACGGCGAAGGCCGCGCAGCATTTGCCAGTGCCATTGTCAAATTAATCAGCGACGAAGGCGTGGCTTATGATTTTGGATCCTACCGCACAGCCCCACCCGGATTTAGGGTTTGGGCGTCGGGACTGATACGCAAATCAGACATTGAAGATTTTCTGCCCTGGCTCGAATGGGGCTATGAAACAGTGTGCGCTGAAACTTTTTAAGCACCGCTTTATTACACACACATTTTAGGAGACACCCATGGTACGGGTATTAATTGCAGACAAAATGTCTGCTCAAGCAAGAGACGTTTTTAAAAATAGAGGCGTTGATGTCGATGTCATCACCGGACTTTCAAAACAAGAATTACTGAAAATTATTGGCGAATATGACGGCTTGGCCGTTCGCTC
>QIKS01000063.1 GCA_003233025.1 Hellea balneolensis
CGCTGATGCGTCCAGGCGGGGATTTTTGTCACCGCTTCTTCATTGGTGCCCATATTGATGCAGCCGATTTTTACCGGTAGGCCACGTTGTCCCAAAGCACTGATCCGAAAGCTGAGGTCCGCATCTTCCGTCACATTATGGGCGTCCCAACCGCCTGCGGTTTCCAAAATATATCTCCGGATATGATTGCTGGTTCCGCCGAGGGTGAAGGGCAAGCCTAAGCGGGCTAAACCCGGATTCCAGACATGAAAAAGCGCGGCATATTCAAGCCCGAAAAAAGAGGTCAAAAGATTATCGCCATTGTTAGCAATTCCTAAAGGTGCTTGCACGGCGGCCCAATCCGGGTTGTCCTCAAAGGCTCTTAATGCGGCCTTAAGCTGTAAGGGGTGAGGGCGATCTTCTGCGTCATAAATGGTTATCAAATCACCATCTGTTTGCGAAGGCGTTGCCGCCAGGGCTGCGTTTAAAGCCTTGGGTTTTGTGCGCGGTTGCGAGGGGGCTACTTGAAACATCCGAAACCTGGCCGGCCCGTTTTGCAGCGCTTTGCGCACGGATTGACAGGTTAACAAATCGTCTGATTCCGTCACGAAAATAATATCTAATTTATCGTGGGGATAGTCGATTTTACGCAAGCTCTCCATTAAGCTCGCGACCATATGGGCTTCTTTATAAAGGGGAACCAGCACGGTATAAAGCGGCCAATATTGCGGTTGCCATTCGCTTAGGTTTTTGCGGCTTTGTCGGCGCGGGTCGAGTAAGGCCAAGCTGCAAACCCACAGCCGTAAGGTGGACAGGATAAAGATAAACAAAGCCGCGAGAAGTCCGGCCAAAGAAATGACTATTTTGAACGCACCTGGCGTTGCGAGCAGAAATATCCCTATGACCAGAAAAACGATTATATAGGCGATGATTCGAGAAGGCTTCACAGCACTGCGACGCGCAGACCATGCTGATACCCCAGCAACTTCATCCCCCAAACCCATGGGTGTTTTTAGAAGCACTGAGCGTTAAAAGCAAGTGTATATTAATTTACGACACTATTAAGTGTCTTACGCCTCTGCCTGCATAAGCGGCGGATCTTCACCGGGGCGGCATTCTTGCACCGGCGTCAGCGCGAATAAATTCACCATTAATATAAACTTGCTCGCACAACATGGTGACAAGTTGCGCATATTCTTGTGTCGTGCCAAAGCGGGCGGGAAATTGGAGATAGGCGCGCAAGGCTTCTTTGACTTCAGGTTTCATCTGCTCATAAATTGGGGTTTCAAAAAATCCCGGCAAGATGGTGTTGCAGCGAATGCCTTCGCGGGCCAAATCGCGGGCGACCGGCAGGGCCATGGATAAAATCCCGCCCTTGGAGGCGGCGTAGGCCAATTGCCCGATCTGTCCGTCCTGGGCGGCAACTGAGGACGTATTGATGATAACGCCGCGCTCTCCGTCTGGCTCGGTTGGCTGCAAAGCCATCATGCCGGCTGCAGATTTGGCGGTACACATAAATGTGCCGATCAAATTGACCGCAATGATTTTGGAAAAAAACCCTGCGTCATGGGCGCGGATTTCGCCGCTTTTACGGTCGCGGGATGCGGTTTTCATACCGCCGGCTATGCCGGCGCAATTGACCATAACCCGTTCTTGGCCATTTGCGGCGCGCAGCACGGCAAACCCGGCGTCAACGCTTGTCTCGTCGGATACATCCACGGTGGCAAAAACGCCGCCAATGTCCGCTGCGACCTGTTCGCCGCGTTCGCTGTCCATATCAAAAATCCCGACCTTGACACCTTTGGCTGCCAATAACCGCGCCGTGCCTTCGCCAAGCCCCGATGCGCCGCCTGTGATAATAGCGCTGATTTCATGTGATAATTTCATAGAGCTAATCCTTTATTGTCTTCCCGGTTGGGCCTTGCGCGACCCTAACTTCATTGGTAAAAACTACAATCAAAAATTCACGATTTGGAGGGCTTTATGCCAAAGCAAAACATCATTGCTCTTGCCGTTCACGGTGGTGCGGGCAAATATAACCGCGCCGCGCAATCCGCGCAAAGCGCGCATATGAAAGACGTCGCCCAGCACGGGAAAGCCATGCTTGAGGCCGGCGCGCCTGCCCTGGATGTTGTTGAAGAATTGGCGGCGCAAATGGAAGACGCCGGGCTTTATGTGGCGGGCAAGGGTACGGGGCCTAACTGCGCTGGTGAATACGAACTTGATGCGTGCATCATGGACGGGACGCCGCGAAATATTGGCAGTGTCTGCGCTCTTAAGGGGTATAAAAACCCTGTTCATGTCGCCCGGGCCGTGATGGAACATACGCCTCATATAATGCTGACGGGGCGAGGAGCAGAAAATTTTGCCGCCGGACAAGGGTGTAAGCAAATCCAAAACCCTCTTGATTATTATATCATTCAGGGGGTGACGCGCTTGCCCGAAGAGTTGGACACCGGCACTATTGGCGTGGTCGCCCGTGATCAAGGCGGCCATTTGGCAGCGGCAACATCGACCGGTGGGCTTTTGGGCAAAATGCAAGGCCGGGTGGGCGATAGCCCGCTACCGGGCGCAGGGTGCTGGGCCGATGAACGGGTTGCGGTATCGTGTACGGGCCAAGGTGAGTTTTTCATCAAAGCTGCCATTGCGGCGGATATTTCGGCGCGGATGCGTTATGGTGGCCAGGCTTTGCCCGAAGCCGCCCAAGGCGCGATTGCAGATATGGATGCCCAGGGCGGTTACGGTGGTGTCATGACGCTGGGCATCACTGGCAAAGCCGTTTTTGTATTTAACGCCTTGGGCATGCGCCGGGCCTGGAGTGCTGAAAACGGCGCGATTGAAGTGGCGGTTTAACTGTGGCCAATTGACAAAAGCGCGGCTATGGCGTCTGATAAGGTTTGATTGGCAAAGGAAATAACATGCGTATCTTATTAACCGGATTTGGCTTTATCATTGCTTTGATGCTGGGGGCTTGCGCTGGTGAGAAGCCCTCTGCTGCGCGCACGGGGTCGTGGGAACTTATTCCGGCGCAATCTGGTATTTCTTTTGTCAGCATTAAAAACGGCGACATTGCGGAAGCCCATAGCTTTACGAAGATCAGCGGCATTGTTGGCGAAGACGGCAAGGCTTTGGTGACCATTGCTTTGGACAGCGTACAAACCAATATTGATATTCGCGATGAACGTATGCGCAAATATTTGTTTGAGACCGAGAACTATCCGGTTGTAAAAATTGGCGCGGTGATTGGCAGTGATGTTTTGGCGACACTGATTACCGGTGGTCGCAAAAATATCATGCTGGCGCTAGAGGTCGAGATGCACGGCGTGTTGGAGAACTATGACGCGGATATATGGGTGACGCGATTGGCGAGTAATAAAATTCTAGTGCAAACCCGTTTACCCCTATTGATACACGGCGATGATTTTGCCTTTTCCGCCGGGCTGGCCAAATTACAAGAGCTGGCCAATCTCTCCGCAATAAGCCCCAGCGTTCCCGTTAGTTTTTCACTGGTGTTTGAGCGCTAAGAACGGTTCTGCCATTTTTAATTTCAACGGCAAAAACATCTTTAATCGTCTTGGCGTTCAGGGCGGTTCTCGCGGGGGCATCTTTGTAAATCTGGCTTTCGTGCAACACCCAAACCCGCGAACAGAACTGCTTGGCCAAGCTTAAATCATGCAAAGAGACAATCACGGTTTTGCCGGATTTTACTTCTTCTTGTAAAGCGGTAAGGATGGAAATCTGGTAATAGGGGTCAAGGGCGGCGATCGGCTCATCGGCCAATAAAACCGGGGCGTCGACCGCCAAAGCCCGGGCCAAATGTACCCGCGCTTGTTCGCCGCCGCTTAGGTGTTCAAACTGTCTGTTGTGTAAATCTTCGCAGCCGGCAATGTGCAGAGCGCGGCTGGTTTTGGCTTTGTCTTCGGCGCTAAAGCGTGCCAAATTCCCCCGGTAAGGGGCACGGCCAAGGGCGACCAGATCGAACACATTTTGCTGCCAATAGGCGGTGCGCTCTTGTG
>QIKS01000276.1 GCA_003233025.1 Hellea balneolensis
ACAAGCAGAGAAAGAAAGGGTGGTCGCAGAAAAGGCCGCCTTGGAAAAAGCCAGCGCCGTGCAAGCCGCTGCCCTGAAAGTTCAACAAGAAAAAGAGCGGACGCTCCGCCTTGTCGCAGAAAAAAAACGCGCCGAGGCAGAGGCAGCGCAAAAAGCAAAAGAAGCGCAAGCGGAGACGGCGCGGTTTGAAGCAGAAAATCTTGAAGCAGAAAAATTGGCGAAAGAAAAAGCGGACACCGAGCAAGCCGACCTTAAGCTGGAAGCTGAAAAACAGGCGGTTCTGGAGGCAACACCAGAGGCGGAAGCGGCCAAACCGTCACCTGCGCCAGAACCAACAACCGACAAACCCGGGTTTTTGCAGCGCATTACAACGGGGCTTAAGAAGTCCACCTCGCAAATGTCTGAGAACATGTCCACTATGTTCAACAAGCGAAAGCTGGACGCCCAGGCTCTGGAGGAACTGGAAGATTTTCTCATTGCTTCTGACCTTGGCGTTGGTACGGCGGCGCGCACCACTGCGCTTTTGGCCAAGGATAAATTTGATAAGCAGATTACCGACCTTGAAATTAAAATCGCTCTGGCGGATGTTATTTCTGAAACTTTGGTGCCTTTGGAAAAACCGTTAGAACTAAGTGGGGCCAAGCCGGAAATCTTGTTATTTGTTGGGGTGAATGGGTCGGGTAAAACCACCACATTGGGTAAAATTGCCAAGCGCTTTACGGACGACGGTAAGAAAGTATTGCTGGCCGCAGGTGATACATTTCGCGCTGCCGCCACCGAGCAGCTTAAGGTTTGGGGCGAACGAGCCGGTGCGCCCGTGGTCAGCGCGCCTTTGGGTGCCGACGCCGCCGGGCTTGTCTATGACGCCATTGAGCGGGCGCGCTTGGAAAATTTTGATGTGTTGATGATCGACACTGCCGGCCGCTTGCAGAACCGAACCGAGTTGATGGACGAGCTGGCTAAAATCGTACGGGTGATAAAAAAGCAAGACGAGAGCGCGCCGCACCATTCTATTCTCGTGCTCGATGCGACGGTTGGCCAAAATGCTTTGTCACAGACGGAAAGTTTTGCCAAAACCGCAGGCATAACCGGCCTGATCATGACCAAATTGGACGGCACGGCCAAGGGCGGGGTTTTGGTTGCCTTATCGGATAAATTTAAATTGCCTATCCACGCCATCGGCATTGGGGAGCGTATCGAAGATTTGGAAAACTTCTCAGCCCCCGTTTTCGCCGCCGCCCTTTCGGGCATTGCCGACGCGGTGGTGGAGGGAAGTGCCTCGCGGGCACAGTAATCTCTCTTCTATCAAATTTCTCAAACTTGTGTTACGGGAATGATATGGTTTGGAAATTGGCAAGTGTTGTTGTGATGGTTCTCGGCGTCTGTGCCAATGTGCAAGCGCAATCGGTTGTCATTGGCAATTCTACGGCCCAAATTTGTTATATGAGCGTGAAATTTGGGGATCCGGGCCGGGCGACAACCATAAAATCATGTAAAAAAGCCCTCAAAGACATCCATTTGTCACACAAAGACAAGGCCGCAACCCATGTTAATATCGGCATTCTTTATATGCGCTCAGGCGATAATGAGCAGGCCCAGAAAGCTTTTAGCGCCGCCACGACGTTGAGGCCCAACCTGGCGGAATCCTATATTAATTATGCGGCCAGCCTGATTTATACGGGTGATTATGACGGCGCCCTAAAAGCAGCTAATACCAGCATTGAACTGGGCAGCAATAAAATGGCCGAAGCCTTGTTTAATCGGGCTATTATTTATGATTATCTACGCCGTGATGACGACGCCTATGCCGACTTTAAACAAGCGCTTGTTTTGCGCCCTAATTGGCAGCGGGCACGCCGCGCCCTTGACAAGTATGATGTCACGCCGGTGCAAAATAATTAGGCGCTGGCCGCTTCTTGTTGACGATGTTCATGCTTTTGGCGAACAAAGCGGATGGAGCTGAAAAGCTCACTGACAATGACCGGTTTGGTCAAAAACACATCGGCACCAACAGCCAGACAGCGGGCGTTGTTTTCTGCCGATGCATCGGCGGTTAAAGCGATAATAGGAACATAACGGTGTCGGCCTGGCGTGCTGCGAATGATTTCAGTGGCAATCACACCGTCCATAACCGGCATACGAATATCCATAAGGATTACGTCAAAGGTCTGGCTTTTTAAGCTTGCCAAAGCTTCTTCACCGTTTTTCGCCACACTGACATAACACCCGACAGGTTCCAACAGAGATCTTAATATCTCCTGATTGGCGACCAAATCTTCAACCACTAGAATGCTGAGACCTTTAAGGGTCTCATAATTAATCACGCCGTCATCTGCTCTGGCTTCGCGACGAGAGAAAACCCCTCGGTGGGCTTGGACTTCTGGAAGCGGGGTTTGAACGGCGGGTATTTCTAGGCTGTCTTTGACATTGACGTCAATCACCGGGGGTTCAGGCAAGGGCGGAGAGGGCAATATATCTTCGTGTTCGTCTTTGCTCACATCCGCGGGCATCAAGACGTCGGGCATGATATCTTCTTTCTTCACGGGCGACGGGGTGTGTTGTAATTTTGTTACAGAATGGCTGGAGATAATATTTTGGTTTTGCTCGGCCCCCTCCTTGAGCCTAAGCTCTTCATCAAGGGCTGCTTGTTTGCTTCTCATCTGCTCAAGAGAGACGGCCGGTGTGAAATCAACAGGTTTTTCCGGGTTTGGTTCAATAATAAATATCGGCCGTTGTGTCTCTTCCTCAAGCCTGGCATCTTCGAGCGCACACGTTTTAATGGCCAAGGTAAATTCAGAGCCGCGCCCAAAACGCGATTTAACGCTGACGTCTCCGCCCATGAGCCGGGCCAAGCCGCGTGTCACCGCCAGGCCGATACCTGCGCCGTCATGGGGTCTGGTAAAGGAGCTATCCGCCTGGACAAAAGGTTTGAACAATTTTTCCATAACTTCTTGCGTAATACCTTCACCTGTATCGGCAACAATGATCGACAGGGTGCGGACATGGTCAGGCCCCACAGCTTCGCTGCTCGTAATGTGAATGTGAATACGCCCATTTGTTGTGAACTTCACGGCATTGGAGACCAAATTGTTAATTGTCTGTTTGACGCGAATACTGTCGAGCATCAAAGTCTCAGGAATATCGCTGGCAACATGGCAGGTGAATTTGATGTTTTGGTGATTAATTTTAGAATGCCATTTTTGGCAAACACTTTCGGTAATCACTTTGATGCTTGCTGGCGCGGTTATGATATTTAACTTTCCAGATTCCATTTGTGCCATATCTAGTATCCCCGTTAGCAATTCGAGCAAGTTTTGGCCCGATTGTAATATTATTTTATTTTGATCTCGTAGCTCTTGAGTTTCCCCATGTTCTGATAATAGATCAGCAATCCCTATTATCCCGTTAAGAGGCGTACGTAATTCGTGCGACATTACAGATAAAAACTGTGCTTTTGCCCGATCGCCAGCTTCTGCGGCAAATGCAGCCAGTTTTAGCGCCTCGCTGACCTGTTTACGCATATAGGCAACACATAAGGCCGCGACAGCAATTCCCACCAGGCTTGCGGATAGAGCAATCACCAGGTTTAAAATTTTTGACTGGGCGTCTAGCTCGGCCTGTATAAGTTCCGCCTCGCGAACAAGCGCCGCTTCGCGTTCTTTTTGTCGTTCTTTGCTGTTTTGCAGCTCTGCAAGTTGAATTTGCATGGTTTGGCCGATTTTGGCAAAGGTGATCTGCATTTCCTGATCGAGCAATTCGTCCATCAAGACATAGGTTTGGGCAGCATTGCCGCCCGTTATGGACAGCAAAGCTTCAGCGCGGAGGCGGCGCTTTGCAAAACCGTCTGTGTTTACATCGACTTTTGCGGCCAAAGCATCAAACCGTTTAAAGCTTGCCTGTGCCGCCTGGACTTCGCCAGACCCGGCCAGGGCGATGGCCAATTGCGCTTC
>QIKS01000101.1 GCA_003233025.1 Hellea balneolensis
GTTTATGAGCCCTATAACTGGCTTGGAGATGAAAATGAGTAACCAACATACCACCGCGCCAAACCCTGGCCCCCGACAAAAACTATCCGTCGCCGTCATTGTTTTAATAGTTTCGATCGCGCTCAACGGCCTGTTGGCTGGCCTGCTGATATCAGGAGGCGGCCCAAATTCGAACGTGCGGCCCCTTGCCGCTGTCCAAACAGCCACGGTTTTGCAAGGCAATCCCCGGCGGCTGCTCAGACAATTAGCGCCCGCCCGCCGCCGCGTGGTTATTAAACAAGCGCTGAAGGACACGCGAACTTTCCAAAGAGGCCAATACGCACAGCTTTACCGTGAGGTTGTCAAAGCCAGATACGACGTATTTGCCCAAGCCGGGTCGGAGACACTTGAAACCAACGCGCTTGACCAGGCCTTAACCGATCTGCAAATTGCAAATGCAAATTTAGCCGAGGCCAGCAACGCCCTGCTGGTGCGTATTTTTCAAAACCTGACACCTGAGGAAAGAGAAACTGTGCTTGCCTCTTACCGAGACCAGCACCGCCGCCCCGGCCGAAAAAACCGCCAAAACAGAAGATAGCCTTATTCTTCTGCGTCCCGGGTAAGTTCCTTATAACCCGATACCGCGGCTTTTAAGGCACCCAAAGCAATTGTGGCACCGCTGCCATCACCAATACCTATCCCCAGTTCAAACAGCGGGGTTTTCTCAATCCTGTCCAGTAATGCCCCGTGCGCCGGCTCAACCGACATATGCGCTGCCTGGCAATGGGCCAGCCCGTCAGGGTTCATTTCGTGGACAATCGCCGCCGCAGCGCAGACAACAAATCCGTCAAGCAGTACAGGGATTTTTTGGTGCCGCGCCGCCAGCAAAGCCCCAACCAGCCCGGCAATATCCCGCCCGCCAAAACAGCGCAAAACTTGCAAAGGATCGCCCAAAATATCCCTATGGAGAGATGCGGCTTTCGTAACCGCCGCCACGCGCAACGCCGCATGTTCGTCATCACCGCCGGCCCAATACTTGGCCTCCCCGCCGTAAAGACTGCGCACAATCCCCGCCGCCGCCGTGGCGCTACCAAGCCCGGCACTGCCCAACACCATTAAATCAGCACCCTCGGCAACAACCTCCATGCCAAAGGCCAAAGCGGCTGCACATTCATGCTCGCTCAAAGATGCCTGAACGCTCATATCATGGGCCGGTTGCTCGGTGCCCATATTATAAACTTTAAACCCCGCCCCTTGCGCTGCCGCCAAACCGCGCACCGCCGCTTTTCCGGTTGACAATTCTTGTAAGCGTGATTGCGTGCGCTCGACCGGGTCACCCCCTTGCACCGTCTGCGCCACACCATGCGAGCCGATAAAAACGGCGACTAACGGCTTGTTAATTTGCGGAATATCGCGCCCCTGCCAACCAGCCAGCCAGGCAATCGACGCGCCCATATGCCCCAAAGGAAAAAGATTTTTGCCGTGGCTTTCCAAGCGCTGTAAAACCGATTGCGCTGTCTCGTCATTATGCCCAGGCACTGTATTTGCCAGGTTGCGGATGTCATCAAAAGGGTGAGCGGATGTTTTCATCCCCCTTTATCACCCTCGCAAGGCCTGCGGGCAACCTATTATTTTTGCACTGTCGTGCCGACCTTCATACTTAGGTAAGATAAGTTCTATACTTAACAAATTATGTCAAACCGCCTGATAAGAGACGCCCTGATTGCCAGTTGTATTTTCATTGGCGGGTTTTATTTATTTACACATCGGCCTATGATTTACGAATTTATTGGCCTCCACCCCCAAGATATTGTCGATGCCAGAACCGCAAGAGCGCAAACAGAGGCCGCCGTCCCTGCCAAAATCACCACTGTGCGCCTGGGCGGCTCCGCCACCTCTATCCGCAAGGCAAAAGATGGGCAATTTTGGACGGACGCGCGTGTCAATACAGGTTATGTAAATTTCTTGGTCGATACCGGCGCCAGTATCATTGCCCTGACACCGGCAGACGCTAGAAAAGTTGGGTTGGATCCGGAAAATTTGGACTATACGGCCACGATAAATACAGCATCTGGCCAAACAAAAGGTGCGCCTGTGGTTTTAAAATTTGTCGCCGTGGGTAATGTCAGCGTTCGCAATGTCCGCGCCGTCATCATCCCGCAAGGTCTGACCCATTCCCTATTGGGCATGAGTTTTCTCGGCGAATTACAACGGGTTGAAGCCAGCCGGGACATACTGATCCTACGCCAATAAACCCTTGCCGATCATATTCAACGCTACCAGGGCAAAAAACAAACCAAATACGCGCTTTAAAACTTTAGGGTTGGTACTGTGGGCCACTTTCACGCCCAGAGGAATAAATAAGATCGCCATGCAGCAAATCAGGGCAAAGCCGGGCAAATTGACATAACCGACAGAAAATGGGGGCCTGCCGGACACTCCGGCGCCCGATATCATAAAGCCTATAGTCGCCGGTATAGCAATAAAAATACCAATAGCCGAACCCGTACCAATGGCTTTGTGGATAGGCTTTCCAAACACAAGCAATAATGTTGCACTCATGGCACCGCCGCCAACACCCATCAGGGCCGACAACACGCCGACACAAACGCCCAAACCGCGCCACACCGCGCCCCTTGGTATGCCGTCAGCCAGTCGCCAACCGGGACGGCCAAAAATCAATTGCCCGGATATGAGCAAGGCCAAAACACCAAAGATCAAAGTCAGCCCCTGCCCTGATATCCACCGCACCAAAACCAGCGACGCCAAGAGCGCCCCAGCGCCTATCCATATGCCCCAACTTTTCAGCGGATGACCCGGCCAGATAATCGCCCAGTCCACCGCCCCATGTCGGTGATGGCCAGCCATGGAGCGAAAGGAGGTCAAAATAATCGTCGCCGCCGATGTCGCCACTGCCACATGCATGGTGATGTCCGGGGAATAGCCAATCCCATTGAACATATAATACAAGGCCGGCACTATAATAGTCCCCCCGCCAATCCCAAACAATCCAGCGCTAAATCCGGCCAGGGCGCCAACACCAAGCAATGCAAAAAACAGATACAACAAATGTGGATCCATTACGCCGCCTTTCCTTGGGCTTTAGACAGGGTGGTCTTGGCCGCAATTATCCGCACAGATGTCAACACGCCCGGCGCGGCGGCGCTCAAGGCCTGGCGCCAAGCCCGCGCGCCCGGCTCTGCGTGATATAACCCCATTATATGGCGGGTCAGCGCTTTAACGCTCGGGTCTGTGTCTTCGACACTCTGCGCGTATTCTATGAGTTTCTCCACGATATCCTCGCGCGAAAACTGCGGCGCAGTATCGCCAAAAATTTCACTATCAACCCGGCTGAGCATCCACGGCCTGTGATAAGCCGCCCTGCCAAACATCACCCCGTCCAGACCCGCGCCTTCCTCAAGAGCTTGATCCAAAGTGTCCAGCCCGCCGTTCAAAACGATTTGTAGGTACGGGAATTTCTGTTTCATCGCCCGCACCAAATCATAATTCAGCGGCGGAATTTTACGATTGTCTTTAGGGCTCAATCCACCCAATATAGCCTTGCGCGCATGAATGATAAAATGCCGACATCCCGCCGCGCTCACAATTTGCAAAAAATGCGGCAATGCTTCTAGCGGATTTTGCTCATCAATCCCGATGCGACATTTTATGCTCACCGGAATATCCACCGCCTCGCTCATGGCCCTATAACAATCCGCAACCAGCTCAGGCTCCGCCATCAAGCAAGCGCCAAACCGCCCACTCTGCACCCGGTCGGACGGGCAGCCAACATTCAGATTAATCTCGTCATAACCAAACCCCGCCCCGATCCGCGCTGCTTCAGCCAGCTTCACCGGATCAGACCCCCCGATCTGCAAAGCAACCGGATGTTCACACTCATGAAACCCGATTAAATATTCCCGCTTGCCATGGATAACCGCGTCGCTCACCACCATTTCCGTATACAACAATGCCTGTCCGTCCAATCCATCATGGGTGCGGTAGCGAATGTAAACCCTTGATTTATCATGATTTTTTGTTATACTTCAAAGACTTAAACCCGCCGTGTGCACTCGGAAAATCACTGCAAATCACGCAAATTCTCCCCGTTTCACGCTGGCACTGCACAGGATTCGCACACGTTATGGCAACTATTTTAAAACTCATGTCAGGTAACTTTCGCGTACAAATTAGAAGACGTGGACAA
>QIKS01000274.1 GCA_003233025.1 Hellea balneolensis
CCTCGGCTGGGACACAAAAGAAAAAGCAGCGAAAATGATTGAGGCGGCTATAAAAGCAGCGGGATAAAACCCGGCTCTAAACCCAAATTTAGAATTGCCAAAAAAGACAAACCGCCTGCAACGGGGCGCGAAGCAGGCGGCTCAAATTGTCTTGTAAACAAGACAATTTGACATCTAACTGAGCCGATAATTTTTATCAAGTGGTTTTTCTCTAACCCCTGATAAATTTATCAAAGGGCTGGGTTTGCCTGCGCAAGACCCGCCGGATAAACAACCGGCGAATATCCGCGCCAATACCGTAAAGTGCCGGCACAAAGAACAGGGTGACGAACAGCGCAAAAAGAACACCAAAAGCCAAAGCAACCCCGATAGGCACAAGCCAGGCCGCTTGAATGGAGCGCTCCAGCATTAAGGGCACCAAGCCAATGAATGTGGTCAGGGAGGTAAGCAATATCGGCCTAAACCGTCTTGTGCCTGCCTCCACCAGAGCCTGCGCGCCGTCCATGCCTTTTGCGCGCAGCCGGTGGACATAATCGATCAAGACCAGATTGTCATTGACCGCCACGCCCGCCGCCGCACTTATGCCCATATAGGACATGAGCGACAAGGGTAGATCCATGATCAGATGGCCAATCATAGCGCCGGTAAAACAAAACGGAATGGCGGCAAGCAAGATCAGCAACGGTTCGGAGTAGGAGCGAAAGGCGACAGCGATCAGAAAATAAGCAATGCCGACGGCGATCATCAGCAAGACCATGATTTCTTGCACAAATTCTGCCTCGCTTTGCGCCCGACCAATATTGCCACGGCTAACGTCGGGGTGACGCAGATCAAAGCTTTCAAAGTAATCTTCATCAAGGGCTTCGCGGATTTCATTAATCCGTTCGGGCAGCACTTCAGCGCTAATAATGATCGCCCGCTGGCGCTCCCGGCGCAGGATTTGCGACACACCTTTATCATAGTGCAAGTCGGCCAATGCGGCCAAGGGCACTTGTCGTCCGTCATTGGTACGAATGCGAATTTGACCCAGGAAATCAAGGGACTGTCTGTCGGCGCTTGGATAGCGGACATAGACCCTTACGTCTTCGCCGTCCCGGGGCAGGCGCTGCACTTCTTCACCAAAAAACCCTTGGCGAACTTGTCGTGCGACATCTGTCGCATTGACACCCAAAGCTTCGGCGCCGGGCTTGAGGGTGAAGCGGATTTCATCGGCGCTGCTTTGGCTATCATTGACCACATTAAAGACGCCTTCATAGCTGCGTAATTTTGTCATCAAATCATCGGCTGCGGCATCCAAAACTTGCGTCTCCTTAGCGTTGAGGACAAATTGCAAGGGCGGGTCGTCATTATTGTCTTCATAATCAACGGTAATCGTTTCTGCGTCCGGAACCTCGCCGATCAAGGCCCGCAAGCGGTCGGCGGCTTGTTTGGCCGTCAGGGTGCGGGTTTCTGGCGGGACAAGTTTGACAATGGCCAAGACCTGATTGTCTCTGGAGCGTGTGTACCAGTTTTCGATCAATTTACCTTCGCCGCTTGTTTGGTCATTTATTTCGGTTTCCAGTGTTTTTTCTGCCGTTTGAATTTGCGCCAAGACTTCCAGCGTCCGGCTGTAAGGCGTGCCTTGGGGCAGATCGACAGTAATGACAATTTCATCCGACTCGCCGCTTGGCAAGAAAGAGGTTTTGACAAATCCGTGGGTTAAAAGCCCGATAGAAAGCACCATCATGCCAACAAAACTAGCTGCGGTGAGATAGCGCCTGCGCAAGGCAAAAATCATAGCGGGCTTATAGAGATGATGGGCGGCCCAAACCAGGCTGTTGGCGAGTTTGGTTTGAAAACGGGTCAGCCGGTTTTGCGGATTGACGGGTTTTAATTTAGACAAATGCGAAGGCAGGATGAACAGGCTCTCTACCAAAGAAAACGTCAAGGCCATGATGACCACCAAAGAAATAGCGCGGGTAAATTCACTGGTGCCGCCGGATAAATACATCCAGGGCGCAAAGAAAATCATCGTGGTCAGCACCGCGAACACAACCGGTTTTAACACCATAGTCGTGCCGCCAATAGCCGCGTCCAACCCGGTCTCGCCTTCTTCGGTTTTGGCATGTATGGCCTCGCCGACAATAATCGCGTCATCAACAATGACCCCGATCACCAGCAAAAAAGCAAAGGTCGATATCATATTAAAGGAGACGCCAAGCAAAGGCAAAAACGCCAAGCCGCCGGCAAAGGCCGTGGCAATACCAACGCTCACCCACAGGGCGATTTTAGGGCGCAGGAATAAAAGCAAGGTCAAGAATACCAAAAACAGACCAGTGAAGAAATTGGACGAAATTGTATTGATCCGGCCAGTATAGGCCTGCGAGCTGTCCGTCCACAAAACCATGCTGATCCCGTCTGGCAGGGTTTGTTTAGCCTCCTTCATATAGTCTTTTATACCTGCGGACATTTTGACAATGTCCATGTCCCTGCCGCTTTGAACCTGCACCAAAATTGTTCGCTCACCATTTAACGTGGCCAGCAAATTGACCTGCTCAAACCCGTCAATGACACGGGCGACATCTTTGACACGCACCACGGCACCATTGGCCAATTGACGAACAACAATGTCTTCAAATTCGGCTTGAGTGTCGGCCTGGTTTCTGGTGCGCAATTGCACATTGCCAAGGTCTGTGCGCACGGTGCCCGATGATGCATTGACCGATGTGGCCCGCACCGCTGCTGCCACTTCGCTCAAGGTCAGGCCGTAGCGCCTTAGGGACAGCTCGGAAACTTCAATGGAAATCTCTTCACCGCGCACGCCAAAAAGATCAACCTCGGGAACATGAGGCAGGAGGGCGATTTCGCGTCTTATTCTTTCCGCCGTGCGCTTGAGAAGCCGTTCGTCAACGTCGCCGGAAACGGCGATGCGCATGACCTCGTCCTGATTCCTAAACACAGTTATTGTCGGTGGCTCTGCGGCAGCGGGGAAGGTGCTAATGGCGTCAACACCACGCTCAATTTCGGCCATAAACGCCGCTATATCCACATCTTGTCTACCAATGACAATAACCTGACCACGGCCTTCGCTGGCCACGGCCCACATGCGGTCAATGCCGGCGACACCGCTTAGGGCTTCTTCAAGGCGGACAACAATTTGTTCTTCCGCGTCCTGAGGCGACGCCCCCAGCCATGTGACAGAAACTTGTGCGCCGGGAAATTCTACATGCGGCTCTAGCTCGCGGTTTATGGTTAGAAAGCTGACAATACCGCCTAAGAAAATAGCGATCATCAGCAAATTAGCAGCGACTTTGTTTTCAGCCCACCAGGCAACAATAGATTTCATCATATTCTCCTAGTTTTGCGGACGGTCAGGTGCGGCTTGGCGCACATTTATTGGTTGGGCGATTTCTATTTTCATGCCTTCAGCGACACCACGCACAGGCGAGGTAATCACCTGTTCGCCAGCCGCTAACCCTTGCGTAATCACAACTTGTTTTGGGCTGGACGAGGCAATTTCAACGCGGCGGATAGACAGGGTTTTATCGGCCTTGGCAATATAGACACGGTCATTGCCGCGCAGGGCGGCGCGGGGGATGATAACACCGCTCTCTATGTCGCGACCGCCAATTTGTGCGTCAACAAACAAGCCAGACGCCATAGGAACGCCTCTGTCGGTGCCTTTGCCATAAGGATCGTCCACATGGGCATAGGCAAAGAGAATTCGCGTTTGCGGATCATAACCCGAACTGGTGCGGGTCAGCTTTCCCTGCCATGTGTGCCGCTCGCCTGCAATGACCGCTGAAAATATAACTTTGGGGCCGGGCTGGGCGGGCGACGCTACAAAACCAATCCCCAGACCGAGCTTGGCCAGGTCGCTGTCGGTGAGCGGCAATCTTACGTCCATTGTCTCTATGGCATAAACCCGGCCAATGGCTTGCCCGACATTAATAAATTCGCCGAGCGA
>QIKS01000094.1 GCA_003233025.1 Hellea balneolensis
GCAAAGACGGTACATTATAAATGGCACGACGTAAAAAAGGTAACCCCGTCCATGGCTGGGTAAATTTTGACAAACCGCTGGAGATGACATCAACACAGGCGGTGGGTAAGGTGCGCTGGTTATTCCAGGCGCAAAAAGCCGGCCATGCCGGTACGCTCGATCCGTTGGCGACCGGGGTATTGCCGATCGCTTTGGGTGAGGCGACAAAAACCGTGCCTTTTTTGGTCGAAGCTAAAAAGAGCTATGAATGCACCATAAAATGGGGCGAGCGAACAACAACCTTAGACGCGGAAGGGGAGGTTGTCGCCACAAGCGATGTGCGACCCACAGGGCAGCAACTGGCCGATATATTGCCCGGCTTTATGGGCGAGATCAGCCAAATTCCGCCGGCGTTTTCGGCTATAAAAATTGGTGGCCAACGGGCCTATGATTTGGCGCGGGCCGGGGAGAGCTTTGAGATGAAAGCGCGCACGGTGCGCATTGACGGGCTTGAGGTTTTGCAAGCCCGTGGGGATACGGCTATTTTGCGTATTGATTGCGGTAAGGGGACATATATTCGCTCCCTGGCGCGTGACCTTGCCCATAAGCTCGGCACGGAAGGATATGTCAAAGCTTTGCGCCGCACCCGGGTGGGGCCGTTTACGGATAGGGCCGCTTTCCCCCTAGACAGGCTGGAACAATTAGGTCATAAGGGCGGCGTTTTGGAGAGCTTGCTCCTCCTTGAGACCGCGCTGGACGACATCCCGGCTCTGGCCTTAAGCGAAAATGAGTATGCGGACCTGAAACAAGGACGAGCCATTGTCCTGCATCCAACAAGTATGGCCAGCATAAAGCCTGGGTTTCGCCCCCGACAAATCGGGGGTCTGGACGCAAGCCGCTATGTGGTTGCTAGGTTTGAAGGACAGGCGGTGGCTTTATGTGAAGCGCGCGCGGGGCGACTTAGCCCCAAACGCGTGTTTAATATTTGACATATGACAAGGAGATACGATGTCGATTACACCAATGCGCAAAGCTGCGCTGATAAAAGAACACGCCCGTAATGCGGGCGATACCGGGTCACCGGAAGTGCAAATTGCTATTTTAACCGAGCGGATTGTTAATCTGACCGAGCACTTCAAGACCAACAAAAAAGATAATCATTCCCGCCGCGGTCTGCTTGCTATGGTAAGCCAGCGCCGAAGCTTGCTTGATTATCTCAACAAGAAAGACGAGGCGCGTTATGCCTCTCTCATTAAAAAATTGGGTCTCAGGCGCTAAACGCTCGGCTCAGGATAATATAAAGGCCGCCATGGGGGTGGCCTTTAAGCGTCTATGAAGGCGCATATGTATGGATAAGAAAATTATGTTTGATAAACACACAGTAGAAATAGATTGGGCCGGAACGCCCCTTAAACTTGAAACAGGCGGCATGGCCCGCCAAGCCGACGGCGCAGTGTTGGCCACTTACGGCGAGACCGTATTGTTGGCGACAGTATGTGCGGCACGTTCGGCAAAACCGGGACAAAGTTTTTTCCCGTTGACCGTCAATTTCCAGGAAAAATTTTACGCAACCGGCAAAGTCCCCGGCGGCTATTTTAAACGCGAAGGTCGCCCGACCGAGCGCGAAACCCTGATCTCACGCCTGACAGACCGCCCGCTGCGGCCTTTATTTCCCAAAGGATTTATGAACGAGACACAGGTGATTATCACCGTCTTGCAACACGATCTTGAAAACGAACCCGATGTCATTGGCATGATCGCAGCTTCTGCGGCCATTACCCTTGCCGGTCTGCCGTTTATGGGCCCGATCGCGGCGTCGCGTATTGGTTATATTGACGGCGAATATGTACTGCAGCCAAGCTTGCAAGAGATGGAAAACTCCGATCTCGATTTGGTCGTTGCCGGTACACAAGACGCGGTGATGATGGTTGAAAGTGAAGCTAAAGAGCTTTCTGAAGACATCATGCTCGGCGCTATTGCGGCGGCCCATGAGGGTTTTCAGCCGGTTATTGACGCGATTATTGAGCTGGCAGAAAAAGCGGCTAAAGAGCCTTGGGATTTTGCTGCTCCGGATTATTCAGCCGAGAAGAAACAAGTGGCCAAACTGCTCGAAAAAGACATTGCCGGTGCCTATAAGAAAACCGACAAAATGGAACGCGTCGCTGCTCTTGCAGAAGCGCGCGACAAAGGTGGAAAATTGGTCACGTCTGAAGAAAACCCGGACGGTATTGATGCCTCCATTTTCTCCGAAGTGTTTAAATCTATCGAAAGCGCCGTCGTGCGCGGTGCGGTGATTAAAACCAAAAAACGCATTGATGGCCGGGGGCTTGACCAAGTTCGCCAAATCGTTGGTGAAGTTGGAACATTGCCGCGCACCCATGGTTCGTCCCTGTTTACCCGCGGTGAAACCCAAGCTTTGTGTGTTGCCACGCTCGGCACATCGGAAGACGAGCAATTTGTTGACGAGCTGACCGGTACGATCAAGAACCGTTTCATGCTGCATTATAACTTCCTGCCGTTTTGTGTTGGTGAAGCCCGCTTCTTGCGCGGTACGTCCCGGCGCGAATATGGCCACGGCAAATTGGCATGGCGCGCTTTGCAAGCGGTTTTGCCAAGTGCGGAAGATTTCCCTTACACTATTCGTATTGTTTCGGAAATTATGGAAAGCAATGGCTCGTCCTCTATGGCCACCGTTTGTGGTTCGTCCCTCGCCTTGATGGATGCGGGCGTGCCCATATCCAACCCGGTTTCGGGTATTGCCATGGGTCTGATCAAAGAGGGTGACGGGATTGCGATTTTGTCCGATATTTTGGGTGATGAAGATCATTTGGGCGACATGGACTTTAAAGTCGCCGGTACCAGAGACGGGATTACCTCCTTGCAAATGGATATTAAAATTGCCGGTATTACCCAAGACATCATGAAAGATGCCCTGACACAAGCCAGCGCCGGACGTCTGCATATTTTGGACGAAATGGATAAAGCCATTGACGGCTCTCGCCAAGAAGTTGGTGAATTTGCCCCGCGTATTGAAACCATTAAAATCCCGGTTGATAAAATCCGCGATGTTATTGGTACGGGCGGTAAGGTTATCCGCGAAATCGTCGACACCACAGGCGCACGCGTCAGTGTTGAAGACGACGGCACCATCAAGATCGCTTCCAACGACCAAAAATCTATTGAAGCGGCCAAAGAATGGATCCACGGTCTGACCGCCGAGCCAGAAGAAGGCGTGATCTATGACGGCAAAGTGGTTAAAGTTATGGACTTCGGTGCTTTCGTTAATTTCTTTGGCAAACGCGACGGCCTGGTTCATGTCAGCCAAATCGCTGCCGAGCGGGTCAATCATCCTTCTGATCACGTCAAAGAAGGCGACATGGTTAAGGTCAAATTGATGGGCTTCGACAATCGCGGCAAGGTACGTTTGTCCATGAAGGTTGTTGACCAAGAAACCGGCGAAGAGATTAGTCAAGACAAAGACGACTAATCCACTGCCAACACCATTAAATCAAAAACCCGGCCTCTCCCCTGAGAAGCCGGGTTTTTTTGTTCCCTATGCGCTTGGTCAACCTTGCTCATATCACAAATCATTTTCTGCGGAGAATTTTGCGGGCAGTCTTCAATGGACGGGCTGGGAAATTCGGCTATTATGACGTTATGAACGACCCATATGATATCATGATTGTTGGCGGGGGCCTGGTCGGATTGAGCGCGGCTTTGGCCTGCGCGCAAGCCGGGTTTAAAATCGGCGTTGTTGATATTGCCAAGCCAGACAGCCAATTGGCCGATGCGCATGACGGACGGGCATCGGCGATTGCTACGGCCAGTTTTCGTATGATGGGCGCGCTTGGCGTGGCGGATGCATTGCGGCGCGGCGCGGACAGCCACGCCGGGCCGATTAACAAAATTTTGGTCAGTGACGGCACGGTTGGTAAGGCCCCCTCACCCTTAAGCTT
>QIKS01000207.1 GCA_003233025.1 Hellea balneolensis
CCAACCGCGAAACCTACGAAATTATGAAGCCTGAAGATATTGGCCTTGAGCAAGACAATCTGGTTTTGGGCAAGCATTCAGGCCGGGCGGCACTGCGCCACAGGGCCGAGAAACTTGGATTTTCTCTCTCCGACAACCAGTTACAATCGGTGTTTGTTGATTTTAAAAAACTGGCCGACAAGAAACGAGAAATCTTTGACGCCGATATTGAGGCCTTAATTTTGGGCGAAGCTCTTGGCAGTAGCGGCCCATGGACAATTGAAAGCCTGTATGTATCCGCCGGCTCAGATGGCCACAACCATCCCGAAGCTAGGGTGCGGCTCTCCCATGAAGATGGCCTCGTAAAAACGGCCGTTCAAACGGCGGGCGGGCCGGTGAATGCGGTGTTGCTGGCCCTGAACAATCTGACCGGTCATGATTTGAAGCTTGACAGCTTCAGTGCCCGCAGCGTCACTCAGGGTGAGGACGCCATGGCCGAAGCCAATATCCGTGTCAGCACCAAAAACCAAAGCTATCACGGACGCGGCACCTCGACCGACACCATTTTGGCAACGGCGCGGGCTTATCTTGACGTGATTAACCGCATCGAGCGTCGCCGGGCGCGCACCGGTAAAACCCAACCCAAAATCGCGGCGCAGCACTGATGACCCGCTCTTTATTTGACAAGGTCTGGCAGCGCCATATTGTCTGCGAAGAAAGCAAAGAACGCCCGGCAGTTTTGTATATTGATTTGCATCTGATCCATGAAGTGACCAGCCCGCAAGCCTTTGATATGCTAAAATCCCGGGGCCTTGCCGTGCGCAGGCCCGAGCGGACATTGGCAACTATTGACCATTCAACACCAACCCGCAAAAACCCGGACGGCTCGCGGCCCTATGTCAGCGCCCAGGCTGAAAATCAGGTCAATACCTTGCTGGCCAATACCAAAGCCCACGGCATTGAAACCCATGGTTGGGACAGTCCCGGCCGGGGCATTGTCCATGTTATGGGGCCGGAACTTGGTGCGACAAGACCGGGCATGACCATTGTTTGCGGTGATAGCCACACCGCCACCCACGGCGCATTTGGCGCGTTGGCATTTGGCATTGGCACCACGCAAGTGGCCCATGTTCTGGCGACACAATGCATTTTAATGCGCAAGCCCAAATCCATGCGCGTCCATGTGCAAGGGAAGCTGCAAGCCGGGGTCAGCGCCAAGGACGTCATTTTAGCGATCATCGCAAAAATTGGTGTGGGCGGCGGGACGGGCCATGTGTTGGAATATACGGGGGCGTGTTTTGACGCCATGACAATGGCCCAGCGCATGACCGTGTGTAATATGTCCATCGAAGCGGGCGCGCGCGCAGGGCTTATTGCCCCCGACGAGACAACCATTGCTTATTTGCGCGGCCGAAAACATGCGCCCGCAGATTTCTCTAGCGCCGCCCGTGATTGGCTGTCCCTGGGTTCCGATAAAAATTGTTCCTATGACAAGGAGGTCACATTACGCGCCGCAGATATCCGCCCTATGGTCAGCTACGGCACCCATCCTGGCATGTCCATGCCCATAGACGGCGTGATCCCGAAGGGCGAGCCAGAGGCGCTGTCTTATATGAATTTACAAGCAGGCAGTCCGATAGCGGGGACAAAAATCGACACGGTATTTATCGGCTCATGCACGAATTCCAGAGCGGAAGATTTCCGCATTGTCGCAAAAATTCTCAAAGGAAGACGGATAAGCAGCCATGTAAAAGCCGTCTTTGTACCCGGCTCCGAGCAAGTAAAAAAACAAATTGAGGCGGAAGGGTTAGATAAAATATTCATTGCTGCCGGAGCACAGTGGCGCGAGCCGGGTTGTTCTCTGTGCATTGCCATGAACGGCGACACAGGCCAGCCAGGCGAGTTGATCCTCTCCACATCCAACCGCAATTTCGCCGGCCGGCAAGGCCCCGGCGTGCGCACGATCTTGGCCTCCCCCGCGACCGCTGCGGCCAGCGCCATTCGCGGTGTCGTCACCGATGCACGAACATTTGAGCAAGCGGACAGACCATGAGCATACAGACCATAACATCAAAAACGGTCGTGCTTGCGACCGCCAATATCGATACGGACCAAATCATTCCCGCACGGTTTCTCACCACAACCAGCCGCGAAGGGCTGGGCGTAAATCTGTTTTATGATTGGCGTCACAATAAAGACGGGGCGCCCAATGACCATGTTCTCAACACAAACCAGGCCAGAGACAGCCAGATTTTGGTTGCCGGCGAAAATTTTGGCTGCGGCTCATCGCGTGAACATGCGCCCTGGGCGCTCCACGATTACGGGTTTCGCGCCGTGATCAGTTCAGAGATAGCCGATATCTTCCACGCCAATGCTTTAAAAAACGGTGTGCTGCCGATTGTTATCAACAAGCACGCCCATAATTGGCTCTTGGCCCATCCCGGCGCCGAGGTTAAAATCGATCTGACGCGCTGTGAAGTGTCTTTGCCAGGTAATGGCGGGGTTTCTCGTTTTAACATTGATCCGTTTTCAAGGCATTGTTTGATGGCAGGCAAGGACGAACTTGGTTATCTACAAGATCAAGCCCAAGCCATTACCGATTTCGAAACAAAATCTGAGACATAAATGAACATCAATTTCACCTATCTGCCCGGCGACGGTATCGGCCCGGAAATCGGCGCAGCCAGCATAGACGTTTTGCAAGCTGTGGCGCAAAAATTTTCCCATACGCTCGACATAGAACAGCATTTGATCGGCGGCGCCGCTATTGACCAAGGCGCAAAACCCCTGCCCCAACAAACACTGGCATCGGCCAAGCGCACGGGGGCCGTGCTTTTGGGCGCGGTCGGTGGCCCGCAGTGGGATCACCTGCAAGGCGCGGCGCGGCCAGAGCTGGGCGGGCTTTTGGCCTTGCGACAAAAATTGGGGCTTTACGCCAATATCCGTCCCGCCAAGCCTTACCCGTCTTTGATGGCGGCCTCGCCTTTAAAACGCAGCTATCTTGAGGGTGTTGATTTTGTCATTGTCCGGGAGCTAACGGGCGGGATTTATTTCGGCGAAAAAGGGCGTGATGAAAACGGCGCATTTGATCAATGCCGCTACACCAAACACGAGGTTGAGCGCATTGCCCACCGGGCTTTTAGGTTGGCCCAAACCCGGCGTAAAAAATTGACCAGCGTTGATAAAGCCAATGTGCTGGAAACCTCGCGCTTGTGGCGGGAAGTGGTAAGCAGGGTCGCGACAAATTACCCAGATGTCAGCCTTGAACACACATTGGTGGACGCCATGGCCATGCACATGTTGTCCCGGGGCAAAGATTTTGATGTCATCTTAACCGAGAACATGTTCGGCGATATTTTGACCGACGAAGCGGCTATGTTGTGCGGCTCCCTGGGGGTTATTCCCTCGGCCAGTCTCGGCGAAAACACATCGGGGCTTTATGAACCTATTCACGGCAGCGCCCCTGATATTGCCGGCCAAAACAAAGCCAATCCGGTCGCGATGATTTTATCCGCCGCCTGGATGCTGCGGGCCTCATTTGGCTTGCAAGCGGAGGCGGAGGCGATTGAAGCGGCGGTAGCAGCGGCGTTAAGCGCTGGCAAAATCAGTGCTGATCTCGGCGGTGATTGCTCAACATCTGAGCTTGGCAATTGGGTGGCAGATTATGTCCGATCTTAAGCTAGAGACAATCGCTAAAAAAATCACCGAGGCGGATGTCTATCAATTGGCCAAACGAACGCCGCTGGATACGATGGGCGATAATATCTGGCTTAAACGTGAAGATTGCCAAGACGTATTTTCCTTTAAAATAAGAGGGGCGGCCAACAAGATGGCCACGCTGACACCGGCCGAGCGCCAAAAAGGTGTTACCGCCGCCAGTGCCGGCAACCACGCCCAAGGCCTTGCCAAAGCCAGTGCTTTTTACGGCGTC
>QIKS01000025.1 GCA_003233025.1 Hellea balneolensis
GAGGCCCAGGACACTTCCGGCGCCCAGTGGGATATTATCGATGCTTTGGCGGTTGAATTTTTCCAGCCCTCGCCCGACCAAGACCCTAGAAATGCGCGCACCTTGTTTGCAGTGGGCGATGAAAAGCAGTCCATCTATTCTTTCCAAGGCGCTGACCCGAAACTGTTTTTGGAGAAAATTCAGGAGCTTGCCAACAAAGACGGCGCGGCCAGCCAAGTTAAAATGGAGATGTCTTTTCGCTCGTGCGCTGAAATTTTAAAATTGGTCGACGCGGTTTTTTATGACCAGGGGGGCATAAAAGACATGTTCGACCCAGACACATTTGTGCCAGGCAGTGACGTGGGCGCGCATATAAATTTTCGCCAAGAGCCGGGCTATATCGAGTTTTGGCCAGCGGCCCAAGCCCCGGACATAGACGTAGTGGAAACCCCCGAACTTCCCGTGCCGGTGGACACGCCCCATCAAAACTCGGCCCGCGAACAATTGGCGGCACAAGTAGCGGTTCAGATTAAGACTTGGATCGACGACAAACAACCGGTTTACGCCAAAAAAGAAAATGGCAGTGGTTTTGATACCCGCCCGATGCAAGCCCGCGACATCATGATTTTGGTGACGAAACGCGGAGCATTTTTTGACGGCGTCATTCGCCATTTAAAGAAAAATGGCGTGCCGGTTGCCGGGGCAGATAAGTTAAAATTGGGCGAGGCTTTGGCCGTGCAGGACTTGTTGTCCTTGGCAAAATTTGTTTTATTGCCCAGTGATGATTTGGCCTTGGCCGAGCTGTTAAAGTCCCCTCTTTTTGGCTGGGACGAGGAGAGGTTATTTGAACTTGCCGTCGACCGAAAAGGAAATTTGTGGTCGGCGATGGCGCAAGATAGAGACAAGGAAAGCTTAGCTGCACTTATCCAAATGTCGCGCCAACACGCCCCTTATGAATTTTTTGCCCGTACGCTTTCTATGACGACGCAGCCGGAGGGGCCAAGTTTCTTGCAAAAATTTTACGACCGGCTCGGCCATGAATGTGCCGATGCACTGGACGGGTTTTTGACCTGCGCCCTCGCCCACCAAAGACGCGGCGCACCGTCCCTTGGCCGCTTTGTCTTTGAAATGCTCTCAAGCGAACAAATCCGCTCACGGGTGATGGACGGCGAACAAAATGAAGTGCGGGTGATGACGGTGCACGGCGCCAAGGGGTTGGAGGCCCCGGTGGTTATTTTGCCAGACAGCACACAATTACCCACGGCGACCAAGGACGCCGTTTTACCCGCAGGCGAGGGCTTTGTCTTTAACCCGGGCGGGAAAGCTGCGCCGGCTGTTTTTGAAACTATCAAACAAGCCGATAAAGACAGGGCATTGCGCGAAACTATGCGGCTATTATATGTGGCCCTGACGCGGGCGGAAAGCTGGCTTTTGCTGTGCGGGTTTGAGAGCAATAAGAAGGTCGCAGACGGCAGTTGGCATGACCGGGTGGGGCGGGCATTGGGTTCGCTGGACGGGGTAAGCACAACTCAAACACCGTTCGGAGACGGGTTAAGTTACGGCTCACCTCCCTCTGCTTGCGCGGATTTGACCCTAACAGAAACTCCGTCCATGTCTCTGCCAGACTGGGCCAGGAAAAAAGCCAAAACATCAGCGCCGTCGCCGCGGTTTTTTTCACCGTCAAAACTGGACGACACGCCAAAGCGGCCCGCGCCTGTTGGTGCGGGGAAACCTGCGGCTTTAAGGCGGTTTGGGCGCGGCAATCTTGTTCACAAATTGCTGGAAATTTTGCCTGACCTGCCCGCAGTGCAGCGCAAACCCGTCGCCCAAACATATTTACAAAGACAGGGACTAGACGCAGACGCGGCCCAAGGTTTGCTCAGTGAAGTGTTTGGCGTCTTGGATAATCCACAGGTCTCTTTCCTCTTTGGCGAAACTTCCCGCAGCGAAGTTTCCCTGGCCGGCGTGGCAGAAAAATTCCCTCCAGGCGTACGCTTTAGCGGGCAAATCGACAGGTTGGCTTTTGTTGGGGGCGAGGTCTGGATTGTCGATTATAAATCAAACAAAAACCCGCCCCAAGATGAAAACGAAATACCCATGCTTTATGTGCGCCAGATGGCGGCGTACCGGGAATTGGTGCGCGAAATCTATCCAGATTTAGTGGTTAAGGCCGCTTTGTTGTGGACGGACGGGGCGGTTTTGATGTCTTTGTCAGATGCAAGCCTGGACGCTGTGGATTGGAAATTCCTTTTGCCGTCTTGACTTGCGAGCGCGGGCAAATTACCCAAAGGGTTCATTTAAAAAGGACGCATCATGCCAACGCTTACCGTTACCGACGATACTTTTAAAACCGATGTGCTGCAAGCCGACAAGCCGGTTTTGCTTGATTTTTGGGCCGAGTGGTGTGGGCCGTGCAAGCAAATGGCGCCGGCTTTGGACGCCCTGGCCGAAGAATTGGCTGGCACGGCAATCATTGCCAAAATGAACATTGAAGACAGTCCCGACACCCCGCTCGACTTTCATGTGCGCGGTATCCCCACTTTGATGATTTTTAAAGACGGCGAAATTGTTGCCACCCACACGGGCGCCATGACCAAGTCAAAATTGACGACGTGGATGTCTGAAAATATGTAGGCTTTAAAGCCCCGCCCCGATCTGAGATGACAGAGCTTCCCCCACCAAATATAGAGAGCCGCAAATAAGGATGCGCGGGCCAGGCCCGGGTTTTACAGGGCAGGCCATTTTTACGGCGTCTTTAAGATTGTCGGCGCGCAAAGCGGTTATGGCCCGGCCCTTGGCGATATCCATCAAGGTTTCAGCGGCGAGGCTGGCATGGCCTTTAACCGGCACGGCGATGAGGGTGTGGGCCAAGCCCTCAAAGGCATCTAAAAACCCCGGCGCATCTTTGTTGGCGAGCATGCCGACAATCAGGACGAGCGGTCTGGAGCTGCGGGTTTCTTGCTCCGCCATAGCTTCGGCCAAAGCCCGTCCGGCGTGGGGGTTATGACCACCGTCGAGCCAAATCTCGGTTTGAGCGGGGGCAGAAAACTGCGTAAAATTCCCCGTGCTTAACTGTTGCAGGCGGCCCGGCCAGACGGCGCTGGTTATGCCCTTGGCGATGGCTTTCTCTTCGATTTGCAACGACCGCGCCACGGCGATGGCCAGACCTGCATTGATGGTTTGGTGGGCGCCAGTCAGGTTGGGTAAAGGCAAATCGAGCAATGCGGTTTGGTCTTCATAAACAAGGCGGTCATGCTGGGCGTAGCAGTGAAAATCCTCGCCTGCCGCCGCTAGGGACGTACGGGCTTTAGCGGCTTCTGCGCCCAGAACGGCGCGAACAAGCTCGCTTTGCGGGGCGCTAAATGCGGGCGCAAAGGGTTTAAATATCCCGGCTTTCTCGCGGGCGATTTTTGCCAGGTCGCGGCCGAGAAATTCTGCGTGGTCATAATCAATCGGTGTGATAGCGCAGGCAGCGGGGGCGGGAAGCACATTGGTCGCGTCATAACGCCCGCCCAGACCGGTTTCCAAAATCAACAAATCAGCAGGCGTCTCGCTAAAGGCGAGAAATGCAGCAGCGGTCAGGGCTTCGAAATGGGTGAGCGGTTGACCGTCAGCCGCTTTGCTGGTGCGGGTCAGGGCGTCTGCAAATCTATCTGCTTCTATCATGTCCCCGGCCAGAACAATCCGTTCGCGAATATCAACCAGATGCGGCGAGGTATAAATATGCACTTTCAAGCCTTGCGCTTTGGCCATGGCGCACAAAAAAGCGGCGGTCGAACCTTTGCCATTTGTGCCCGCAATATGAACGGTTGGCGGCAGGCTCAAATGGGGATTGCCCAGTTTTTTCAAAACACGCAAAATGCGTTCCAGCCCCAAATCTATTTTACGAGGATGCAGGCGCTCAAGGTTTTTTATGGCCTTTGGGCCTTTGTGAGAGCGCTATTCGCCGGAGGCATGTTCAAGAGCGAGGGTTTGCGTGCGCGGCTGACTTGTCAGTACCGATAAAATCCGGCCCAAAGTTTGGCGCATATCTTTGCGGTGGACAACTTGGTCAATCATGCCTTTGGTTTGTAAATATTCAGAACGCT
>QIKS01000188.1 GCA_003233025.1 Hellea balneolensis
AAAGGAGAAATTATGAATACTTTTAACCCGTTGAAACAACAAGATAAAATGGTCGGGGAGACTGGATTCGAACCAGCGACCCTCTGTTCCCAAAACAGATGCGCTACCAGGCTGCGCTACTCCCCGCCTTGACCAATTGACGAACCGTGCTTTTAACCCCTTGGCGCGATTACGCAAGCCCCAGAATATATAAATATGGATAAATTTGTATTTTAAGAGCCGTTAGCGAAAAAAGGGTGTTTGACCACATCGCCCGGCTTAATACCAAGCTCCATTGCCCGCCCGCCCGCGATTTCCAGCACGGCGGACACCGGTGCGCCCGATGTCATGCTGCGCAAAGAATAGGGTTTGGCGGAATGTTCTATTTTTAAAATCCGGCCATCGGCGCGGACAAAAATCACATCGAGAAATATACTGGTGTTTTTCATCCAGATACTGGAAATTTGCTCACCATCAAATTCAAACAACATGCCGTGGGTCGGCTCAATCAAATCCCGAAACATCAAGCCCCGTGTCCGCTCGCTGGCCGTATCGGCAATTTCCACGTCAAATGAAAACTCCCCGTCAGCAGAAACCACGCTCAACGCCTCACGCGGCCCATAATCCAGCGGCGCAGGAACGTCTTGGCCAAAACTCGTCCCCCCAGTCCAAATGATGGATACAAAAACGGCAAATGTAATAAATATTTTTTTCATGCAGCCTCCTTACCCCAACATTCAAAATCATGCAAATGCAAGATGCGGATAAAAACAAATAAATGCATTAAGTAAGAATATCTAACTCTGGCGTAAAGAATGTCTAACCCTACCCCCCAACTGGGTGCGACCGCGCCCCGGCGACTATTCGCCGCCCATCGGAGGCGTGCGCGCAGCGCACTTGCCGTGAGATATATAAATGATCAAGAGGCGAGGAGGGCTTTAGCCCGACCGGGAATGTGCAATGGTACGCCCTAGGGGAATCGAACCCCTCTTTCCAGGTTGAAAACCTGGCGTCCTAACCGATAGACGAAGGGCGCATACGCTTAAAGAATGACCATATATCGCCGCCAATAAGCCCGCGCAAGCGTAAATGCAGAGAAAGGCTGAAAAATTTGGCGGTTTCGCGGTTTAATCAGAGGCAATCGCCATATCGGCAAGCTGAATATCGACAGTGCGGCGGCCTTGCCAGTTATTTTCTTTGACCCGCGCAGCAATGTGAACACGGGGCGGATTGGGCGCCATTAATACATCTGCGAGGCCGGTTTCTTCCGCCCGAAAAGCAATGCCGGAAATACGCACGCCGTCCCTGTCCTCAAAAGCACAGCGGACATGCCCGCCCCTTACGCTTTTGGCGAAAGTGATACGCAAATCGGCAAATGCAAAGACCGGTTCGGGCATTTTCGCGCCGTAAGGGCCGATAGCGTCAATATCACCGATCAACCCCTGACCGGCCGCAGATGCGCCGAGCAAGGCATCTATTTTATAGTAATCGTTTTTAAGAGCTGTGCGCACATCCCCTTGCAATTTCTCCTCCATAAAGCGGTGAAATTCTTCAATGCGGTCAGGCTCGATGGTCAACCCCGCCGCCATTGCGTGCCCGCCGCCCGCCGTCAATAATCCTTGCGCCTTGGCCTGAACAATTGCCGCCCCAAGATTAACCCCGTGCAAGGAACGGCCTGAGCCTTTACCAACGCCGTGTTCGTCAATGCCAATGACAATGGCTGGCCGGTTAAATCTGTCTTTTAGGCGGCCAGCAACAATGCCAATAACACCCGCATGCCAATTTTCCATGGCGACCAATATAACATTGCTGTCCGGGGCAAGTTTCTGCGCTTGCGCGTAAGCTTCTTGTAAAATCTGATCTTGTAGCTGTTTGCGCTCCTCATTAATCCGCCCCAGCTCTGCGGCGTAATTCTCAATCAGTTTTGGATCATCGCTGGATAAAAGTTGCGCCCCCATATCCGCCTGACCAATACGCCCGCCCGCATTAATGCGCGGGCCGAGAATAAAGCCCCCATGATAAGGCGTAAACGGCGGCTCAGCGCCCGCGTGGTGCGCCAATGCAGCCAAGCCAGGATTGGGGGCGGACGATAATACTTTCAGTCCTTGGTAGACATAAGCCCGGTTTAAACCGGTCAGCGGCACGACATCGCAAATCGTCCCCAAGGCGGTCAAGTCGAGGAATTTGAGCAAATCCGGTGTTCCCTCCACGCCGCGCCGCCGCGCCTCTCTGTTCAGCGCCACCAGCAATAAAAACGTCACCCCGGCTGCCGCCAAATCTCCAAGCCCGGATATATCATCTTCGCGGTTGGGGTTTACCAATGCATAAACCGGCGGCAATGTTGCCCCCATGAGATGATGATCGATAACAATGACGGGCAAATTAATATCATGGGCAACCCCAAGGGCTTCATCGGCGCTGGCCCCGCAATCCAAAGTAATAACCAGCTCGGCACCTTGGCTTTTAATCTGCTCAAAAGCTTGCCCGGTCGGACCATAACCCTCTTTGATACGGTCTGGCACATACAAAGAAAATTCTTGGCCCATCGCCCTGCCCCAACGGATTAATTGCGCCGCTGACGTTGCCCCGTCAACATCATAATCAGCAAATACCGTAACATTTTCCCCGTTTTGCACAGCGTCAACAATCCGGCTCGCCGCCTTGTCCATATGGCGCAAATTGGACGGATCTGGCATCGCGCTGCGCAAGGTTGGTTTGAGGAAATCCGGGGCGGTCTCGACAGTGATATGACGGCCCGCCATGAGCCTGGCCTGGGTTAAATTATGGCCTGCATTAACCAGGTTTGTCACCCGTTCTTCATCATCCACACGCAAAACCCAGCGGCGGCCTTGTATGGATTTTTCAACATTGAGCAGGGATTGTGTCACGCCTATTGAGGATCATCCAGCTTATAAGCTTCGACCTTATCGCGGTTGTCTTGCAATGCTTTTTCAATTTCTGCGTCTGTTTTTGGCAAGTCGCCTTCACTGGGGACACTAAATTCTTCTGCCTCTGCCTGAACGCCTCGTGCCGCCCTGTCCCACTCCCCATCTGTTTTCGTTAGAACCGGTTGGTCAGGCGTATCTTCAAGGCGCGGATAATCACCGATATTTTCGGCTTCTTCTTTAAATTCGGGAAATTTGACAAAATCAAAATTACCAGCCCGCATGCTCGTACATCCGCTCAAGGCAATGCCAAGACCTATCGCTAAAATTCCAAACCGCATGCTCATCATTATTTAAATATGAGCCAATTTGCCGCCAAGGTCACGCGATTTCTGCATTAATATAAGTGTTGCGAGACAGCGGTTATATTAAAAATATAAATGCCATCCGAGAAATCCGCGAGGCCAAAAATATCGTCGCCCGTCTCAATTTCAACGCCAGCCAATGTTTTGTTGCAGGTATTTTAGATGTATTTTAACTCCCCTATCTTAAAATAAGTAGTGTCTGACGTCAGCCCTAATGACGCAAATTGGGAATTGGCCCTCTACGCCGAGAACGTGTTCAATGAACATTACCTTACCCAAGTCGGTTCCTTTAGCGGCTTCCCGCAAGGCGTCGTCAACGACCCTGTGCGCTTTGGCATACAGGGCCGGATAAAGTTTGGCGGCTAAAACTTCCCGCTGATTGTAAAGCGGGCATTTAGGGGCGCAGCGGTAGAGATATTATTATCATTATGGGCGGCGGGGAAGAAATTTGCGTCAAACAGGTTTTGGACATTGAGCTGTATTTGCAGCCGCTCTGACACATCGTAATAAACCGCCGCGTCAACGCGGGCGAAATCCGGAAGCTCGACGGCATTGCTGATGGAAGCGAATTGTGCCGACTGGAAAATGACGCCCAGACCAAGACCGAAATGCTCATTAACATCATAACGGTTCCACACAGAGATCATATGTTCGGGTA